>NZ_BDHF01000001.1:0-97787 GCF_054786115.1 Treponema sp. R80B11-R83G3
GGGATCGGCAACTATGGGTTTAAAGTTATCGTCATTTTCCCATACAATGCCGTATTGTTCCCCGCTTTCAGTTTTTCCATGCCATACAAGCGGCTGGAGTTTGCCGCAATGAATACAAGGAACGTTATAATATCTTTGATCCCCCGATTCAAATAATTTTTTTATGATTGAAGTTTGATCAACTAACGGGGTACTCGCCCAATATATTTTTCTGGTTCTAACATAAGCGTCCGTTCTATTGCGTATCAATTCAACAATATCGCCTTCATCTTTTAGCTTTGCCGCGTATGCGTCAACTTCATCTGCCTTGCCGCCCTTATAAGAATTTTGCCGGAGGCGATCCGGGTTTTTCGCGCCGTAAAAATGCAAGAAGCCGCCGGGATATTCTTTAGCGTTTGCGGTGTCCCCGGTATTTGCGCTTCCCTTTTTTTTGGGGGCCTGGGCAAAAATTAAATGCCGCGCCCCCGCGATGTTTATCATTGTTTCAATCCGGGTGTTTACGTTTGTTTTTATTAACCCCGCGTCCGCTGTTAAAAAAAATTGCGGTTTTGGATCGACCATAATATCGTATAACAAAATAGTTTCCAAAACTGAAACATTGGAGCCTAGCTGGTTTCCCTTCATCAATACGACTTCCCTGACCGGGTTTTTGGGATGAAAACAGTCAACAATTTCCCGCATATAAGGGAACCGGGAAAACCTGAAAGGGCCGGGGAACGGGCTTAATTCTTTTGGCAAGCGGCGCACCCGTTCCGCAAAATGGCTGGGGAGTTCGTATTCTTGCGCAATGGGTATTTTTTGAAACTGTTGAATTAAAAAATCTATGGTTTCTAAAATCATTTGAATAAATCATCCTCTTGACAGGGGGGGGGCTTTCATGGCCCCCTCTATGGTTTCAACATCAAAAAGATTTTGCGCGGCTTGCTTTTCAGCGGCTTTAATTCTTTTTTCAGCGTTTAAAAAATGATGTTCTTCTTTTTCAATGCCGATAAAACTCCGCCCGGTGTTGACGGCGGCAACGCCGGTGGAGCCGCTTCCCATTGTGTTATCTAAAACTATGTCATTTAAATTTGTATAAGTGCGGATTAAATATTCTAAAAGTTTAACCGGCTTTTGTGTTTCATGGTAACGGTTATCGCCTATTGCGTCCGTTTCAAAATATAAAATATTATCAGGATAGCCGGAAAGTTTTTGAACAAAATTTTTTGGAAGGGTTGCGATTTTATAAACTGAATCCGCTGTTGCTTTTTCATGATGTTTTATTGCCGCCGGGAATAAGCCTATAGGATTGTAAAGCGGAGCGCGTTCATAAAATACGCAAATATCCTCTACGCGTCGCATTGGCTGGTTGTTTGCAAAGGCAAAACCGGTAACATTATTTTTAATCCAATACCAATTATAGCGGTATTGTTTCAAGTTTGAATTTATAAGGGCGGCGGTAAACGGCTGGTTAGAAAATAAGAGTATAGGGGTATTTGTTTTTTTTATGCGGTTGTATTGCCGCCATAAAATATCAAAAGGGATTTTAACATCCCACCGGCAATTAGTTGTTCCATAGGGTAAATCGCATAATATTAAATCTATGCTTTTATCGGGAATGTCATTCATAATCGTTTCACATTTGCCGTGGTATAGTTTAACCATTGCGGGCCTCTTCAATAGCGTCTTTTATTTGTTCAATTTGTTCATGCGCTTCAATATCCTTTTGATATTTATTTTTAAGGCCGTTTAATTCAGCGATTATATTTTCCTTTGCGCCGCCTATTATTTGCGTCAATCCGTTTGTTAATGTTTCTATGACTTCAATCCGGGTTGTTTCCGTTTCGGTACTTGCAAGCGCAATAACCCGGTCAACCACCGCCTCCGGGAATTCAATAATCTGTTTGATTATCCCTTCAATGAAAGCAAAAAGCCGGGAAATGACAAAATCTTTAGGAATTAAAGTCAAGGCGCGTTCTTGTATTCTTTGTTCCCGTTCCGCTGACATTGTAGTATCTTTAAGGATTTTCGCATAACGTTCAATTTTTTCTATGCCGGGATACTTCAAAACAATTTCCCGGAGTGTCATGTCTAACAGTTCACGCGCCGGAACCCCGGCCACCGCCATTAAAGAAAAATCATCCGGGCGGGGGGAGGCGTTACGTGGGGGGGCTTGCCCGTCAAAAAGTTTCACCGGTGAAACTTTTCCGCCGCCGGTTTCTATTTGCGCCGCCGCCTCCGTTTCAGCTTGCCTCCGCCTATGCTTTGACAGATAGGCGGCGTTCACCGGGTTTTCCGTGTCCAGCATACCCGCCGCGTTTACTATGAGGGTTTTATTCTTTATTTTTTCGCTTATGCTGGCGCGGGAAACCCCCGCTTGCCGCGCAAATTCCGCCGGTTTGACTTCCATGTCTACTGTAAAGGTTAGGTTAAATTTGTAAAGGCGGGCTATTAACTTTGTAAGGTTTTGTTAGTTTTTTGTAAGGCTTAACAAAAAATTGACAGGCAACCTGTTAAAAGAAACCCTCGCCGAATAATTGCATAGGGGGGTGGGGGTCTGACAGTACCTTAATTTTATTTTTTGTTGCATGGTTGCCGGGGGTATTTGTCATTCAAAATCTTTTTTAATTTATAACGCAATGTTTCACTTTAATTTATTTTATATCATACTATACAAAGTAATATATTCAGCGGTAAAGAATATATAAGTAACAAGGTAAAGTAATTTGATAGTTTTGAAAACCATTTTATATAATAAAAAAATATCTTATAAATCAAATTATTTTTTTTTGCTTATAATAGTCTTTACAGTAATATAAATTCCTTTACCTTATTACCATAAAAAAAATATCATAACTCTATATAGGATATAGAGTTACATAATAAATGGTATTAAAAAGTACTGAAATTATGGCTATGTTTTTAAGGAATGAAAATAAAATCCTTTATAGACATTCATTTTGAGGTATAGCCCTTTTTTTTCATTCCTTGTTTGCATAGGCGGCAAAGTAAAGAAACCGCCGAAAAAATGCGCCGCCGCGCCGGGCGGGGTAACGCATGGGGGGGTATATATGAAGGGGGTAAATCGGGCGAGGCGGATTTGAACCGCCGATTTCCACGTCCCGAACGTGGCGGATTAGCCAGCTATCCCATCGCCCGTATAATGCCTATACTAGCCAAAAGTCAAAAGATTTTCAAGGGCTGAATCGGCGGCGGGCAGGGCGGCTATGGCGTTTTCAAGAATTACATTGTTATAATAGTCAACCATAACCTCGGATTCATGGCCCGTCATGGGTTTCAATTCCGCCGCTGTTAAATCCCGGCGCATACGGGAAACATAGGTATAGCGCAGGGAGTGGGGAACCAATTTCCGCCCGCCCGGTATTGCGGCGGCCTTTTTTCTTATTTTGCCTTTTTTCCAGTATCCTAAATCAATCAATTTTTCCTTGCTATAGGCGATCCCCGCTGAAACAAGGGCGCGGAAAAACACGTTTTCCGCCGTTTCTTGCCTGACCACTTTTCCGTTATACAAAAAGACAAAATCATCCGGCATTAAAGCCTTATTTCGGGTATATTCAGCGAGGGCGGCTATTGTTACATCCGGCAACCATACAACGCGCAATTTTGGTTCATCCGGCGATCCGCATTTATTGTAAACCGTTCTATTGCCGTTTTTTTGACAAAACCCGTCAACTATCAAAATTTTACGGTCAAATAAAATCTGTTTATAGCGCACCCCCCGCGCCTCCCCCAGCCGGAGGCCGCCGGAAAGTATTAACAAAAACATGATAAAATAAACATCATCCGGGAAATTGCCCGGTTTCAAAAGGGCGGCAAGTTCCGCATTTGTGAAAATATCGGCCTTTTTGGAATTGCGGGCAAAGGAAGGAAAAGGCGGCGTTCTAATTTTACAACCATAACGCGGGGCCTCCGCGTATATTTCCTTGAAAATTGTCAAGTAACGATTTTTCCATGAACCTGAACGCTTAATTTTGAAAAGGTAGGTTATAACATCCTCACTGTCAATATCCTTTAGCGCGTAACATCCAAATTCTTGAATGATTAAATTTATATAACCCCGCGCCTCCGCAAGCGTATCAAATTTGACCGATTGCCCTAATTGCCGCCGCCGGTCAACATGATCCGAGCCGGGTATATACATTTTTTCGGCTATGACAGATAGTAATAAATCCGGGTTTATTACACCGCCCCCCGGCGGCGGTAACGTTCTAACAAAAGCATCCGCCTCGGATCGGTTCCGGCAACGGGGGCAAGCCTTTTGAATTTGCCGTTTATCTTCATTGTAAAACCAATAATACCACCGATAAACTTTTTTCCCGCCTTTTAAAATTTTTTGTTTTCTGAAAGTGTGATAAAAATCCATATTGACCTCCTATTGACCTCCGCCCTTTTTTCAAGGCTTTTTTTATTGCTAATTGCTTATGTTATAAGGAATTATAAAAACCGCGCTCTTGGTCCCGAACCAAGCGCGCTACCAACTGCGCTACTGCCCGTGTTTTATAAAAAAACCCGTCAAAGACGGGTTTTCGGGAGCGACGGGGCTTGAACCCGCGATTTCCGGCTTGACAGGCCAGCGTGATAAACCAGCTTCACTACGCCCCCAATTTTTTACAAGTTAGCAAAAAATGGGGATTTAGTCAAGTCTTTCTGTGGTTTTCAAAAATAAAAAAAATTGATAAACTTGCTTTATTATGAATTATTCCAACGCTTTTATACCCACACTTAGGGAGGTTCCGGCGGATGCGGTTATCGCAAGCCATAGGTTGATGTTCCGCGCGGGGCTTCTCCGCAAACTTGCCAATGGGCTTTTCGCCTACCTTCCGCTTGGACTGCGTTCCTTCCGCAAGGTTGAACAGATTATCCGCGAAGAAATGGAAGCGGCAGGCGCGTTGGAAATAAAACCGACAGTGGTAGTCCCGGGCGAATTATGGAAGGAATCGGGGCGATGGGACTCCATCGGCGAATCAATGCTTCGCGTAAAAAATCGGCTTAATAACGATTTTGTCGTCTCACCTACCGCCGAAGAAGTTTTTACCGCCATTGTGCGCGATGAGCTTTCCAGCTACCGCCAACTGCCAATCGCCCTTTATCAAATTAACACAAAGTTCCGCGATGAAGTGCGCCCGCGTTACGGCGTTATGCGCGGACGCGAATTTATAATGAAAGACGCCTACTCATGGCACGCCGACGACAAAAGCCTTGATGACACATATCAGGCGATGGGACGCGCTTACCGCAAAATTTTCAAACGCTGCGGACTTTCAGTAATTCCCGTAAAAGCCGACTCAGGCGCGATGGGCGGCTCCGGCTCGGAAGAATTTATGGTGGAAAGCGAAATTGGCGACAATACGCTGATCCTCTGCAAAAAATGCGGATACGCCGCTAACGTGGAGAAAGCAGCCTGCAAAAGCGACTTTACGGCGCAAACTTCGATAGAATCGGCAAAAGACGGGGCTAAGGGGACGCCTGCCTTTGAAAAAATTGACACGCCTAATGTAAAAACAATCGAAGAGCTTTGCGCCTTTTTAAAAACAGAATCAAAAACGTTTATTAAAACTCTAATATACCGCGCCGTTAATGTTGAGCTTGATCTCTCCTCCGCCCCGGGTTGCGGCAAATTAGAGCGGAAAAAACCGTCACCTAACGCGCCAGCCGTCTACCCTGAAGCTTTTTTCGCGGTGGCAATCCGTGGCGACCTTGACGTGAACGAAATAAAACTCGCGTCCGTTCTAAAAGCAAGCGAGGCCGCCCTCGCGTCAGACGTCGATGTTGCGCGCCTTACCAACGCGCCCGTCGGTTTCGCGGGTCCTGTCGGACTAACAGGCTTGCCTGTTATTATCGATCACACGGTTACGGGAATGAATGACGCTGTTACGGGCGCGTTGGCAAAAGATCTGCACTACAAGCACGTCGCTTTCGGGCGCGATTTTACAGGCTGGAGCATTGACGGGCAATTATCAGTCGATGTCCGCACCGTGAAAGCGGGAGACCTTTGTCCGCAATGCGGCGGCGATTTATATTCAAAAATGGGCAACGAACTTGGGCATATTTTTAAACTTGGCTACAAATACACCCGATCAATGAACGTAACATATCTTGATGAAAACGGCAAAAGTCAAATGCCAGTAATGGGCTGTTACGGCATTGGCGTTGACCGCACCCTTGCTTCGGTAATCGAAGAACACCATGACGAGGCGGGAATTATCTGGCCAGTATCAATCGCGCCGTATCATGTCATTATCGTTCCAATAAAGTATGACGGCAAAGTTAAAGAAGCCGCTGACAAACTTGCCGCAGAGCTTACGCAAGCCGGCATCGAAGTTTTGTTAGACGACCGCAACGAGCGCCCCGGCGTAAAATTTAACGATGCCGATCTTACAGGCATCCCATGGCGCGTTGTAATCGGCGACAAAGGTTTATCGCAGGAAGATCCGCAGGTGGAGATTAAAAAGCGAAGCGAAAAAGAAAATCGCAATATACCGGTGAATAAAGCCGCTACAGAGCTTACGCAAAAAATTAAAGAAGAGCTATTATTGTTTAAATAATTCTTCGCAAAATATTCTCACTAAGATCACAAAGAGACAAAGTCTAGGGAGTGGGGAGTAGGGTTTTTGTTCGTTATCTTATCGTAAAGCCCACGCATAGATTAATAACAACAACCCCACTCCCCATTCCCTACTCCCCAGACTTGCTCTTTGTGAAAATCTTTGGAATATATTAAATTTGCTTGCAATCTTCCGCAATACTTGAGGCTTCGGCAAATTCGCTGTGGAGCAGATGTTCGGCAATTTTCTCCAGAAGTTCCGTGAGTTTATGAGGCCATGTTTTTTGCCTAAGCTGCGCCAGAGCGTCTTTAGCGGTTTTTTTGTCATACTCGGCGCAGGCTTTCTGTATAGCGGTCAGGTTTTCAAGCAGATACGCTTTATCATCATCCTCAATATTAAGTGAAACTTCATCTTCAACACTGCCTGTATTTGGTTTGATTTTTTCAATCAACTCACGTAATGCGGCTAAAAACGCTGGCGTTTCATCTGATATTACGGCGATGTTCCGCTGCCGTCCTGCCTCTTCTAATTTAGAAGCGACGCCGGAAAGCTTCGTTTCCCCGATATTAGCCAGAGCGCTTTTCATAGCATGGACGTTGATAACGTATGAACGTATGTTCTCATCAGTGTAATTGTTACGCTTTTCGTAAATTGCTTCCAATACCGCGATGGACTTTTCAGCGTCCCGGGAGAATATTCTTACAATCTCAGAATTTACGGACAGATTGGGGGTGGCGTTTTTTATCATGCTATTTTTTAACAGATGGGCGGCTTCAATAGTTTCAATAGGATATTTGTCGCGTATCAGTTTATTCAATACGGCGTCCAGTTGGCGTATGTCTATCGGTTTGGAAATAAAATCATCAAACCCGTTCGCAAAAAACATCTCGGCTTGCCCGGTCAGGACGTTAGCTGTCAACGCGACAATGTGTTTTTTATATCCCATATCGCGAATAATTTTAGCGGCTTCAATACCGTCCATCCCCGGCATATAGTGGTCCATAAAGATAATATCCCATGTTGCGCCGCTTTTAACTTTTTCAATCGCCTCATACCCGCTTGAAGCCGTTTCAACGGACAAACCGTATGGAGTTAACAATCCTCTTGTAACATACAGATTCGTTTCTATATCATCTACAACCAATACCCTGCCGTAAGGCATATATTCGTGTATTACAGGCGATTTCTTTATATGGGTAGTTTTTCCGGTACGCAACTGCCCAATTTTTTTAGCTAAATCTTTGCCTAAAACATCTGATCCCGCTACAAGCCCCTGTAAAAGCCGCACGGTAAATTCTGAACCTTTTCCTGGCTCACTATCCACGCGAATCTCGCCGTTCATCAGTTTGATAAGATGTTTTGTAATGCTCATGCCCAAACCCGCCCCTTCAATCGCCCTGTTGGCTTCCGTATTAAAGCGGGTATATTCATCATACAGTCTGTTCAACTGTTCGGCCGTCATGCCCTGTCCTGTATCTTTTACGCGGAAAATGATCGTTATATTGCCGGTTTCTTCCTGTCGTGATTCCACAATGGCAGACATTGAAACTTCGCCTGAAGCCGTGTATTTAAACGCGTTAGAAAGCAGGTTATTTAAAATCTGTTTAATTCGCAGTTCATCGCCAAACAATGTCATGGGAATATTTTCATCAATATGAAGGCTGAATTTAATCGGCTTGCTTTCGTATCGGACAACATTAAGGTTTACGGTATCGTTAATAAGGCTTGAAACATCGTATTCAACGGGGAATAATTCCAGCTTGCCGGCTTCTATTTTAGACAGATCCAGTATGTCATTGATAATCCCAAGCAGAAGATAACCGGAATTGTAAATTTTATCCATAGCTTCCTGAATATCAGGATTCAATGTATCGTTCTGAAGTTGAATTTCCGTAATGCCAAGAATAGCGTTCATAGGCGTGCGTATTTCATGGCTTACCTTCGCTAGAAAAGCGGATTTGGCAAAATTAGCGGCTTCCGCGTCGGCCTGTTTTTTTGCCATTATTTGCAAGTTGGTTATATCCTGTACAACTTCAATATATCCCATTGTTTTACCGTGCAGATCCGTGAGCATTGCGACATCAACCTGATACGATAAATCTCCATGCGAAAAATATGTTTTTGTAACGCCCCTTTTTATACAGGCGATGCCGCAATCAGGAGTATTACAGATGTTAGCCCCCCAGTTGCTGCACGGTTTCCCTATAACGTCTTTAAGCGTTACGCCTAAAAATTTCTCTACCGCCGCGTTTATGAACGTCCAGTTTGTATCCGCGTCCGTAACGGTTATAGGCAGAGGTATAGCGTTAAGAATTGAATTATACCAATGGGCCATAGCTTGGGATTTCTCGCTTTCCTTGTTTATCTCGTTGAGCATTGCCAGCAATATTGTAATCAAGACTACCGCAAGGGCCGCGCCCAGCACGGTAAGGAATATTGCCATGATTCTTGTGCTTTTATAATATTCGCTCTTGGGCGTTACAACTCCCATATACCAGCCATTTTGGAGTCTTTCCAAAAAGACAATACATTCAATCTTTCGGTAGTTGGTCGTTATGACTTCATAAACATGGCCATTCCGCTGTAATTCATCCGCATAAGACGAGATACGGCTCTTCACGTCTTGAAATGCCATACCTACTATATAAGACTCCGGGTGGGCGATTATCTTCATAGTCTTACTTAACAGAAATCCGTAGCCTTTTTCGGCAAATTGCGTATTAATGGCATGTTGACTAACCCTGTCAAGTTTAATATCCAGACAAACAACACCCAGTTCTTCATCGTCTTCGTCAAAAATACGGCGGGAAAATGTAATAATAGAATTCTCTCCTGTTCTCAAATTATTATACGGCTCGGTTACTCCTACATCACCGTTAGCCTCAACAGCCGCCACATACCATGGACGGTCTTGCAGTACATAGCCTTTCGGGGGAATCCAGTCTTTTCCTTCGGTGAAATATCTTTTTCCAAAAACGTCAAAAAAACCGTAAAAACCAATAATGCCTAAAAGACGGTTTTTTTCGTTACTATGCATATATTCATTTATATAATGTATATATCCACGTACCGTTTCATCTGTATCTCCGCGAATAATCATCCCACGGATGGTTTCCGCAAAACCGGCCAAAATGGTCTCCGGTTCTTTTAAATCCATAATAATACTTGCTTCTGTATTTAAAATCGCGTTTTGTACGTCCCTTTGCAAGTGCTTGCGTTCAATATCACTAACAAACAGGAAACTTACAATAACCATTAACGCAAAAGCCAACGCTACAAACAGTATCTGCAAATACCGAATGAGTCTTTTTCGCTTTTTCTGATCAAAAGAACGCATTTTCATGCATCAACCTACCATAACTTTATAATTAGAGTCTGTCTATAATGTGGACACATTATAGACAGACTTCCTTAAAAATTGCATTTTCGCAGCCTTTAGGCGAGAAAATGCAGTGTCTGTCCACAAAGTAACCGACTTTGTGGACAGACACTAATTATAAATTAATAATAATACACAATTTCAAAAAACGCTAGTTTTTTTTATTCTGGATTGTATAATTCATTTATGGAACCAATTATTCTCGCTTCAGGCTCTTCACGGCGGCAGGATTACTTCAAACTGCTTGGGTTGCAATTCAACGTTATGCCCGCCAAAATCGATGAAAGCCTCTGTAAGCAAAAAGACCCCAAAAAATTAACCTCAGAACTTGCGGTTAAAAAGATAGAAAACGTCCTTGATCAAATGAGAAATCGCCTGCCTTGGTGGATTTTCGGGGCGGATACGGTTATTGCCATAGGAGACAAGATATTCGGCAAGGCGCAGAATAGGGAAAATGCCGCCGAAATGCTGCGGGAACTGTCAGACCGCCGGCATCAGGTAATAACTTCAATGGCCCTTTACAACAGCAGAGAAAAAAAGACCGATTGCCGTACAGTCTCCTGCGCGGTCGTTTTTGACCCCATGACGGAGGCTGAAATTAACTGGTACCTCAATACAAACGAATGGCAGGGGGTGGCTGGGGCTTACCGGATTCAGGGGCTTGCTTCCTGCTTTATTAACAGGATAGAGGGCACTTCAAGCGCCGTGGCGGGCTTGCCATTGCGCGAATTTTATGTCATGCTTAGAGATAACGGCTACCCATACGGAGCGTAAGTTCCCAGTCTGTATGGCTGCGGGTGCCGATTTTCCGCTGTTTAAGGCTTTACCTTCAAACAGTGAGATATAGCGAAGGCAGGGTTTTTACTCAAACCAAACGCTCGGCTTTTGATAAAGCCGACAGGTAAAACCCGATGTTAGGAGGAAATTTTGGCTGTTGTAACAATGAAGAATCTCCTTGAATCAGGAGTACATTTCGGCCACCAGGTGAAACGCTGGGATCCGCGCATGAAGAAATACATCTTTGCGGAGCGGAACGGCATTCACATCATCGATCTGCAAAAAACAATCCAGGCTATCAAGGACGCTTATGAAGCCGTGCGCAGAAACGTAGCCGCCGGGAAAACCGTGCTTTTTGTAGGAACAAAAAAACAAGCCCAACAGGCGATCCAGAAAGAAGCGGAACGCTGCGGAATGTACTATGTTAACAACCGCTGGCTTGGCGGTATGCTTACCAATTTCGTAACGATTAAAAAATCGCTTCTGCGCCTAAAAAAACTGGAAAAAATGGAAGTTGATGGAACTTTCGAAAATCTCACAAAAAAAGAGATTGCCGCTCTTGGTAAAGAACGCATTAAACTGCAAAAAAACATGGGCGGCATTAAGGAAATGAAGGAACTTCCTGGAATCCTTTTTATCATCGACACGCGTAAGGAAGCCATAGCCGTAGCAGAAGCCAAGAGGCAGGGCATTCCAATCATCGCCGTTGTCGATACAAACTGCAATCCCGACGGTATCGACTACCCTATTCCCGGCAACGACGACGCAATCAGGGCGATTACCCTCTTTACGCAAATTGTCGCCAACGCCGTCGTAGAGGCGGATAACGAAGTGGGTCTCAAGATTATTGAAACCCTCGGCGATGAAGACGAGGATATGGAAAGCATGATGAACGACGTATCCATGAAAGAGGAAGACAGGGAAATCGACATCGAAAAATACACGACGGAAGAAGCGTACAGGGCGGCGAAAGCGGATGAAGAAGTCCCTGAAGACGATGAGGACAACAACAAGATAAAAGTTGACATTGATAAAGTTTATGAAAATGAGTAATAAAGGAGAATAATATGGCTGAAATATCCCCAGCAGATGTAAAAAAACTTCGGGAAAAAACCGGAGCGGGAATGATGGAATGTAAAAACGCGCTTGTCTCTTCGGAGGGCGATTTTGCCAAAGCGGAAAAACTTTTAAAGGAAAAAGGCCTTGCCGCTCTTGAAAAAAGAGCCGGACGCGCCACCAATAACGGAAAAGTTTTTATTAAAATGAAAGGCGACAATTCCGCCGCCGTGTTAGTTGAACTTAACGCTGAAACGGACTTTGTCGCAAGAAACCCGGACTTTATCGCACTTGGCGAAACAATCGCGGCTACCGCTCTTGAAAAAGGCTTAAGCGACCCCAATGATGAGCTTAACGGCCTTGTACAGGACCTTGCGACTAAAATCCGCGAAAACATGGGGCTTAAAAGACTTTGCCTTGTAAGAGCTGCTTCCCATGAATATTTAACGCAGTACATTCACGGGGACGGCAACATCGGGGTAGTAGTAAAATGCGAATCTGACAAACCGGAAATCTTTAAAAACGAGGAAGTAAAATCCTTTGTTTTCACCCTCGCCCTGCATATTGCGGCTTTTAATCCGTTCGAGATTGACCGTGATAAAATCGCCGCAGGGTGGCTAAAAGAGCAGGAAGACATTTTCCGCGTTCAAATGCAACAAGATGAAAAACTTAAAGGGAAGCCTGAAAAAGTTCTTGAAGGAATTCTCAAGGGCAAAGTGACAAAGTATTTAAGCGAGATTTGCCTTATGGAACAGGGTTATGTAAAAGACGATAAAATCACAGTCGCAAAGGCGATTGAAGAATGCGCAAAGAAAGCTGGAGCCAAACTTGCGGTAACCGAGTATGTTTACTACAAAGTAGGCGCGGAATAATCAGGGGTTTTTATGCAGGATGTAATTTCGTCTAACGAAGAGCGGATGAAAAAAACAGTGGCAAGCCTTAAAGACGCTTTTGCCGCTTTCAGGACGGGGAGGGCGTCAGCCGCCCTGTTTGACAGGATTAGAGTTGACGCTTACGGTGAAAAATCGCCTCTTAATCAGGTTGCGAACATATCAATTCCCGAAGCGCGCCTTGTCGTTATTCAACCGTGGGATAAAAATCTTATCACGGAGATTGAAAAAGCGATTCGTTCTTCGGAACTGTCACTAAACCCGTCAAATGACGGCAAGGTTATCCGCGTATCAATTCCTCCGCTTACCGAAGAAAGGCGCAAAGAGCTTGTCAAGCTCGCGAAAAATCAGGCGGAACAATCAAGGGTCGCAATACGCAACATTCGCAGGGACGGCAACGAAGAGTTAAAAAAACTTTTAAAGGATAAAAAGGCAAAAATTACGGAAGACGACGAGAGCAAGGGAGAGGAAGACCTGCAAAAACTTACGGACAATTACGTAGGGCAAGTAAATAAGATCCTTGAAGAAAAAGAAAAAGAGATAATGGACGTATAATGGGTAAAAATATCCCTGCTCATGTGGGCATTATAATGGACGGAAACGGACGCTGGGCGAAAAGCCGTGGTTTAGTCCGCACGCAGGGACATCTTGAAGGGTTAAAGACGGCAAAACGCATTGTAAAAGCCGCAAGCGATTTAGGCATAAAGTATCTGACGCTTTATGCGTTTTCGACTGAAAACTGGAAACGCACGTCCGAAGAAGTCGGCTTTATAATGGGGCTGATAAAACAGTATTTGCGCGCGGAGTTTGATTTCAGCAAACAAAATAAAATCCGAGTCCGCCACGCCGGAGATTTCGCCGGATTGCCGCCTGACATTCAAAAAGAGCTGTCCGATTCAATCGCCGACACCGCGAGTTTTGAGGGAATGCAGGTAATTCTTGCGATTAATTACGGCGGCAGGGACGAGATTGTAAGGGCGTTACGCAAACTTGCCAAAGAGCGGGGGGAAAACTCTGCAAACATCAGCGAAGATGACATTCGCGCTTTTCTTGACAATCCCGACGTGCCTGATCCTGATTTAATAATCCGAAGCGCGGGCGAATACAGAACGAGTAATTTTTTATTGTGGGAAGGGGCGTATTCGGAATTGTTCATATCGCAAAAATTTTGGCCTGATTGGGACAAAGAGGACTTGGAAGCGGCTATTTCCGATTATCAAAACAGGGACAGGCGTTTTGGCGGGGTAAAAACATGAAAAAAATTATAGAACGGTTACTTATATTTATAATCGGACTTCCCGCCGTTTTTACCCTTGTAATCTTACTGCCCTACTACAATAACCTTGCCCTAAATATAGTCACGGTTTTCTTTTCAGCTATGGGAGCCGTTGAATTTTCTTCCATGCTTGAAAAAAAGAAAATTGTTATTTCAAAAATTGAAAGTTTTATTTTAGGGACTGTAATTCCCTTAACATTTACCCTTGTTATCAGTTTAAAAATTACCCCATTGATTGTTCCCATCATAGCAATGGTAAGCGCAGGATGGGTATTATTATCTAAAGTTTTTTCCCGCACGTCAGAAATAGAAACAATTACCGGGCAAATAATCGGCAAATTTTCTTTACTTGTTTATCCCGGGCTTTTTATCTGCTGGATGGTAATAATGAGCGCATGGGGAAAACCCTCCGCGATACTGTTGTTTTTATTCATAACATTCATTAATGATTCCACCGCATGGCTTTGCGGTAATTTATTCGGCGCGAAGAACAGGGGAATAATTCCCGTAAGCCCCAACAAGAGCGTCGCGGGCTTCATAGGCGGAACACTAGGTTCCATAATCATCGCCGAGGGCGCGGTAATATTTTTTCCTCAAATATTTATTTATTTAAACTTTGAAATTTCTTTTTCTTACTTGGCAATCATGGCGGCTGTTCTTGGCTTATGCACGGGAATTGCCGCATCGTTAGGCGATCTTGCGGAATCCGCGATTAAAAGAAGCTGCGATTTTAAAGATTCGGGAAATTTTATGCTTGGACGCGGCGGCGTTCTTGATTCGATTGACTCTATCGCCGTAGCCGCTCCCGTATTTTTTCTCCTGTTCAGCATGTTTTTCAGATTTTGATGAAAAAACGCGTCGCTATTCTTGGGGCAACCGGCTCCATCGGAAAAAGCTCCCTCGACATAATTTCACGCGACAATGAAAACTTCGAGCCAGTCCTCCTTACAGCCCGTTCCAGCCGCGACAAACTTGAAGCGTTGTCAAAACAATTCCCCACCGCCGTTTGCGTCCTAGCTGATGATACCAACGGCAAGGAAAAAATCTTATCCGCCATAGCCGAAATAAAACCCGACATAACGATAAACGGCATATCAGGCGCCGCCGGCCTTGAACCCTCTCTCTCTGCAATAAAAGCCGGCTCTCACTTAGCCCTCGCGAACAAGGAAACAATCGTTATGGCGGGCGATTTGGCTATCCGCTCGGCAAAAGAAAAAAATGTAAACATTATCCCCGTCGATTCCGAACACTCCGCGATTTTTCACCTGCTCCGTTTTTTTGAAGCGCAAAGCGGTGACAAGAGCGAAAATGTAAGCGAAATAATACTTACCGCGTCAGGCGGCCCGTTTAGGAATTTTAGCGTTAAAGACATGGAAAACGTAACGGTAAAGGATGCTCTTGCCCACCCCACATGGAGCATGGGGCCAAAGATAACGATAGATTCAGCATCAATGGCGAACAAGGGACTGGAAATAATTGAGGCCTGCGTATTTTTTAATATGCCCAGCGAAAAAATAAAAGTGGTAATCCACCCTCAAAGCATAGTCCATTCGATGATCCGCCTGTGTAACGGAGTTATTTACGCACAGCTTTCAAAACCAGACATGCGCCACCCGATTCACGATGCGCTATACTGGCCTGTAACAACCAAGTCAACTCTTGAGCCAATCAACTTTGATTCTCTGTCCCTTGAATTTTCAAAACCTGATACCGTTAAATTCCCCATGCTGACCTTCGCATGGGAAGCCGCCAGTCGCGGAGGTTTGTACCCGTGCGCATATAACGCCGCAAACGAAGTAGCAGTCACGGCATTTCTGGAACAGAAAATTAAATTTTTGGATATTCCAAAAATAGCGGAACACGTCCTGCAAGCGGACTGGACTTGCGGTTCTTTAGACTTGGAGACGGTACTTAAAGCTGACGCTGAGGCAAGGCAGAGAGCTAAATCTTTAATATCGTAAAATTTTCACATAAAAACGCGAATAACGCTAAATAAACAATTCATTGTTAGTGTTAGTTCGTGGTAATAAAACGTCATTTTTTCTCCGAAAATCAGATATGAAGTCTCAAAAATTTATTTTCTTCCTTTTAATGGCTATTCTATTAAACACATGTAAATCAACCGAAACAGTAAAAGAAATTTTTAAGGAGTCTGTACCCAAGCCTGAAGTTATTCAGCAACAGGGGCATACAGGTCCTGTTTTATCGGTAGCGTTCAGCCCCGATGGAAGCAAGTTTATTTCAGGATCAGGCGATAACAGTATTAAGCTCTGGGACACGGCGACAGGCAAAGAAATAAAAACTTTTTTGGGGCACAATTCATGGGTTAATTCGGTGGCATTCAGCCCAGATGGGACGCGGATAGTTTCCGCCGGTTCTTACGACAACACCGTTAAACTCTGGGACGTGGAGTCAGGAACGCTGATAAAATCTTTTTCAGGGTTTATGGGCATGACTACATCCGCGACTTTCAGTCCCGACGGCAAACAAATTCTTTCCAGTTTCTCAGACAGCATGGTTAAACTTTGGGATATTGCGTCAGGAAGAGAGATAAAAACTTTCTGGGGACAGTTAGCGATGATTACTTCCGTAGCGTTCAGCCCTAACGGCAAACAGATCGTTTTTTTAGATCAATCCGATAACACTGGAAATTTTACGGCGACAATCAAATATGTTGACGCGGTGACAGGCAGAGAGCTTAGAACGTTTCCAAGGTACAGGGAAAGCCTTTATTCAATCAGTTTCAGTCCCGATGGCAATTTGATTGTTTTTGGTTCAGGGGACGGCAAAATAAAAATATGCGATGCCGCCGCCGGCAAAGAAATAAAAACATTATCCGGCCACACGGGCTGGATTAACTCCGTTTGTTTTAGTCCTGACGGCGCTCAAATCGTTTCCGGTTCAGGTTCCAACGATAACACTGTTAAACTCTGGGATACCGCGACTGGCAAGGAAATTAGAACTTTTTCAGGGCATACTTCATGGGTTTTTTCAGTAGCGTTCAGTCCCGACGGGAAACAGATACTTTCAGGCTCACGTGATACAAGCATCAAACTTTGGGACGCAAAAACAGGCGCATTAATCAGAACAATCAGCATTCAAAAGCCTTAGAAAAACTATTGATTTTTTATATAAAATAATTATACTTTACATAATTCATATATAAGGAGAGAAATATGAAAAAATGGGTTTGTTCGGTTTGCGGTTATGTTCATACGGGCGATCAGCCGCCTGCGCAGTGTCCTACCTGCAAGGCTCCGGCTGAAAAATTTAAAGAACAGGTTGCGGGCGGCAGTTATGCCTCTGAGCATGTGGTGGGCATCGCAAAAGGCGTTGATGCCGACATCGTAAAAGATCTGCAGGCGCACTTTAACGGCGAATGTTGCGAAGTAGGAATGTATTTGGCGATGAGCCGGGTCGCGGAGCGCGAAGGTTATCCTGAAATAGCCGACGCTTATAAGCGCTACGCTTTTGAAGAAGCGGAACACGCCGCGAAGTTCGGCGAGCTTTTGGGTGAAGTCGTTACAGACAGCACAAAGAAAAATTTGGAACTGCGCATAGAAGCCGAATTTGGCGCCTGCGCGGGAAAAACAGACATCGCCAAAAGAGCCAAAGAAAAAGGCCTAGACGCGATTCACGATTCAGTACACGAAATGGCCCGCGACGAAGCAAGACATTGCGCCGGCTTTAAAGGTCTCTTAAAGAGATACTTCTAAAATTAGGGAGTGGGAGTAGGGAGTAGGGAGTGGGGTTGTTGTTCGTTATCTGCGCGTGAGATAAACGCTTCGCTTGCTAACAACAATCCCTACTCCCCACTCCCCAAACTTTTAAGCGTTTTAATCAATACCGGTATTACTACAACAAGGCTTGCAAGCTCCGACACGGGTCTTGCAAGCTGAATGCCGTTAAGGCCGAGGATAGGCGCTAAAATGAAAAGGCTTGGGATTAGAAATATTCCCTGTCGGGAGAAGGCGACTATGCTTGCTTCCAAAGCTCTTCCCATTGTTTGAGTCATCATGTTTACCATTATTATGCCCGCCGTAAAAGGAAGGCTTATACATTGAAGCCGCAGCCCCAACGCGCCTATCGCTATTACTTCTAAATCGTCTTTTCTAAATAGCATTATGATTTGAGGGGCGAATATCGCCATCGCGATTGAAATAACAAGCAGGCCTGTGCAGGAGAATTTTACGCAGAACCAGAAAGCTTTTTTTACCCTGCCGTACAATTTAGCGCCGTAATTAAATCCGCACACGGGTTGAAACCCCTGGCCAAAACCAAGAACAACCGAAGTGGCGAACATGGCAATCCTATTGGAAATTGAAATTGCGGCAATCGCCGCATCCCCGTATGGCCTCGCGAAATGGTTTATTATAATAGAAGCGATGCTCATAAGACTCTGCCTGATAAGCGCCGGAACTCCCCCTTTAAACATTTCAGCGTAACGCTTTACTGAAGGGGAAAAAAGTTTAAAATTAATCGAAATATTTCCCTTACGCGTCGTACAGTAAAAAAAGAGTATGCAAAAACTTATTATCTGGCTGATTAACGTGGCGGCGGCCGCTCCTTTTACCCCCATTCCAAAGACAAAAATAAAAAGCGGATCAAGAAAAATATTTAAAATCGCCCCCGATAACATTCCAAACATCGCTATCGCGGCGCTTCCCTGAAACCGCAACTGCTGGTTTAAAACGTTAGCTGACACTATCCAGGGGGAAGCCAGCAAAATAAAGAAAATATATTCCTTAGCGTGCGGTTTTATTGTAGGCGTCGCTCCAAGCCAGTCCGCCAAATGCCCAAGGAAGGCAAGTCCTACGGCGGCTACTGCCGCCATCCCGATAAAACCGCTGACAAGCCCCGTTACCGCCATGCGGTAAGCGCCGTCTGTATTTTGCGCCCCTAATGCCCGCGATATATAATTTCCCGACCCCTGCCCAAAGAAAAAGCCCATAGCTTGAATAATCGCCATGAGCGGAAACGCTATGCCTACAGCCGCCACGTGGCTTGTACCCAAAGAACTGACAAAAAACGTATCGGTTATATTGTAAATCGCGGAAATCAACATGATTAAAATACTGGGGCCTGCAAGAGCGAGAATATTCTTCTCCACAGGATATGTGGTCATCTTGATAAATTTTTCGTTTTTAGCGGATATATCAACCATAAATATCTTAAGCGAACCTCTAAAAACTAACACAAAAACAGAAAAAAAGATATATAGCATAAGCGACGACCAGACGGAATACAAGCTAAAACAACAACCGGCAGATGTTCTTCCGAACGCCTATAGTATGCCAATAGACGCCTTTTTATTATAATTTCGCGTGAATCTCTTGTGAAAAAATCATTTTTCGGTCAAGCGCCACGCATATACGCACCCATATAGGGTATGAAAAAAAACAATGAAAAAAAGGCTTTTTCAGGCATTCCCCTTGAAGAGCGCCCACGGGAAAAATTGAAGATTAAAGGACCGTCCGCCCTTTCCGATCAAGAACTGCTGGCAATTCTGCTTAGAACCGGCATTTCGGGGAAAAATGTAAAAATTCTCGCAAATGATATGTGCAGATTTTTAGACCACTGCAAGGACATTCCCTCCGTAAAAGATATTTCCAATTTATCGGGTATCGGGCTGTCCAAGGCATGCGCTATCGCCGCAATGCTCGAGTATGGCAGAAGACGCTATGGGTCTTTTTCCATGCGGATTAAAAAACCGATAGACATTTTCACTCTTGTGCGGCACTATGCCGACCGCAAACAGGAGAGGTTTATCAGTCTTTCACTGAACGGCGCCCACGAAGTGCTTGCTGTGCGGATTGTTACGATCGGGCTTGTAAATAAAACAATCGTCCATCCTCGTGAAGTATTTGCCGACTTGATTCAGGACAGGGCGGCTGCTTTTTGCGTAGCGCATAACCACCCGTCGGGACAGCTTGTAAGCTCTCCTGAAGACGATGATATAACGGAACGTCTTCAGGCTGCTGCGCAAATCTTGGGACTCCATTTTATCGACCATATTATTTTTTCACAGACCGCATGGTGGAGTTTTAGGGAGAACGGAAAATTAAGGGATTAGTAAAAATTAACACGTTATTTTTTTAATCATCTTATGATAGAATAGAATCATGTCTCTGCCGCAGTTAATATTCATGCCTTTGCTCCTCTTACTCTTTTTACCGGGCGCTCTTACAGCCCGTGAAGCAAAAGATATTGTAGAGGACGCTTTTGAGGAAAGAGCTGGCACAGGACTGGAAATTTATACTAACCCGTCTGGAGTCAGGGTATATATAGACGGAGTAGATCATGGCTTAACCCCTCTTGTTATTAATAATCCTGCTGTCGGAATACATTTAATAAGGTTGACTCTTGACGGTTACAAAGAGCGTTCATTTAACATTAATTTATTTAGTACCAGCCGTTTAACAGTTTCTATTAAAATGGAAGAAATGCGCGGGCTTGCGATGGTTTCGGTTTACAGGGAAAAAGACAGCCCAGATGAGCGGCCTCTTAATCCTCAAATTTACGCAAATGTGCCGGAAGGGATTACAACGCCTGTTATCCCATCAAATGACAATAAAATTCTGCTAAGTCTGCCTGTAGGTTACAATACGATAAAAATACGCGCTTTTGGCTGGGAGGACTCGTTAAAAACCGTACTGGTTAACGAATATGCTACCGCTGTTGCGGACGTTTTTATGAAGCCTGCCGTCTTTAAAGTTGAAAATGTTTTTCAACGCAGAAAACGGTTTAACCCGATGAATCCGGGAAACTTAGGCGTTACGGAGTACAGTTTTGAAGTATCCGCTCCCGGAATGGGTACTTTTACGATACTGGATGCAAATGGTTCCGTAGTATACGAAAAAAAAATTGATAAGTTCGATACATGGGTTCAGAATGTAACTTGGGACGGTAAAGATTCACAAGGCAACCCGCATCCTGAAGGCGTTTACATGGTATTATTAGAAGCGTCCGCCCCGAAAGAATTAATTAAAGAAGAAGAGAAACCTTTCTTTATAGCGATGAAAACAGAGATTAGTTATTCTGCCGTAATTTTTCCGTTATCTGTCGAGAGCGGTATCTCTGGGCTTACATTTACTCCTTTACCTCACGCGCTGCCCGCGGGAAGTTTTCAATTTAGCGCGAACCTTCTCTTTGGGAGTTTTCTTTCTCCGTCAAAAACGCGGGAAGATGAGAGAAAATTTTTATTTCCGTTTAGTATAAGCATGAGAATATCCCCGTTTAACCGTTTTGAACTGACGAGCGTTTTTAATATTACTCCGCAACCGGAAGATGTAATAGGTTTGGGTATTTCAGGTTCTGTTAAATACAATTTCTTGGACGGCAACGGCTCTGTTCCGCTTGCTTTTTCTCTTGGAACGTCTTACGCGGGGACAAACTCTAATGGCGAATATCCCCTAAGCTCAGGGCGTGGAGCCGGTATTTTCACGCCGCTTTCTTTGGAATTAACAAATCTTTCCATTGCCTTCTGCCCCATCATATTCTGGCACGGTCCCGAAGGGCTAATACCGCAGTTATTGCTTTCAACAGGCGTTCTTTATCACAGCAGTTGGATCGCAGGCGGAATAAGCATGAGATACGAATTTGATTTTGAGGATAACGCAAGGTCAAGACTACTTGCGGGAATGGAAATCAATCTTTTTCCTCCGCCGTCAAATCTTTTCTTTTCATTCCGGGGCGGAATTGTTTATCAGCAGGATATATGCGGGTATGGCGGAATTGGGGTAGGATTGATTTATTAGAATTTATTCAAAATTTTTTCACACAAAGCTCACAAAGATAAAAAGCGCAAGAGGGGAACCTTCACCGTATTTGCGACTCGGTTGAGGTTCACAAAAAGGGAAGAGGGGTTTTTATCTGAGGGGTTATTTCTTAACCGCAAACGACAAGATAAAAGGAATATGCGTAACAAACAACAAAAGAAACCCCAGCAATGCCTGTTGAGAAAAAAACGCCCAGTATGTCGCGGCTGCTGATATGGGTAAAATAATAATGCATAAAACCGCGATAATAGCAAAAAGGGGGTTAAAGCTAATTGTCATCCGGTTGATAAAAAAGGAAATGCCGACGGCGAGCGCGGTCCATAGAAGCGGCGCCATTACAAGTAAAATTGGATCGTTCATTGAACTCCAGCTTAACGCCCTTAGAGCGCCGACAGGTATCAGCCAGAGTAGGGAAAAATCGCCAAAATCAGCGTTTGAGGAAAAACCTCTGAAAACGAACATTAATAAATACATTACAAAAGGAATAAGTACCGGCACGCTCACGATTTCGACAAAACCAAAAAGCCAGCGGGAAAAACCAAATCCTCCGGGGTTAAGAATATTGCCGAGTAGGAATTGAATTATCGCGGTAATACTGCCTAAAAGCAACGCCCATACGCCGCCTGAAGAACCTTCGCCGCTTAAGGAACGGCGAAGGAGATAAAACAATGGAACCCATAACAGGCAGAAAAAAGTCATATCAGGAAAATTTTGCTATCGGAATAAATGTGTCCGTTTTAAGAGACGCGCCGCCTACTAAGGCTCCGTCTATGTTTTCCATAGACATCAACTGCGCGGCATTATCCGCTTTTACGGAACCGCCGTACTGAATAATGATCTTCGCAGCGGCTTCATGTCCGTACAGGCGCGCGATTACTTTGCGCACAAAGGAATGTACCGCTTCCGCATCCTGCGGCGTCGCCGTCTTTCCCGTTCCAATTGCCCAAACAGGCTCGTATGCGATGACAACGTTACCCAATTCCGCCGCGCTTACGCCCTCCAGTCCTTTGACCGTCTGCCTTTCACAGACTTCTTCCACTTTGCCAGCTTCGCGTTCTTCCAAAAGCTCGCCAATGCAAAGGATAACTTCAAACCCGTGCTTCAGGGCAAGCTTTACCTTTTTGTTGATAAGAGCGTCGTCTTCCTTGTAAATATGGCGCCTTTCGCTGTGTCCCAAAATTATCGTCTGTACGCCGAGGTCTTTAAGCTGCAAAACCGATACTTCACCGGTATGCGCTCCCTGCTCTTCACATGCGCAATTCTGCGCTCCAAGACGGATGTTGGTACCCTCAATAATAGCGGATACAGTTTCAAGGCTTGTAAATGAGGGAACGATAAGATACTCGTGCTTGCCGCTTTTTAATTCCGTAACAAGCGCCTGCGCCAACTCAGCGGATTCTGTTCTTGTTTTGTGCATTTTCCAGTTTCCGGCGATATAATATGGTCTACCCATTATTTTCTCCTTTAATATAGTTATTTATTAAAGATATTATATACAAAAGTGGATATTTATACAAGACGGTTAAGAAGCGCTTTTTCATTAACAAAAAAATAAAAAGGGGTAAAATTTTACAATAATATGGGAAATTTCGCAGTTTATGACAGATTAATTAAAACATTTTTAATACAATACCCCCGTCAGGCGCAAGTTCCCAGCGACATTTATTGATGCTACGTTGTTGTGAAATTTTTTGGCTTAACCTGCGTCTTCTATTAAATTCTTCATTATGTATTCGCGTCTTTCCGGCGTATTTTTGCCCATGTAGAAATCCAGTACCTGAGGAACCTGTTTTAATGTGTTTACGGAGACAGGCACTATGCGCATATCCTCTCCTATAAATTGCCCGAACTCTTTGGGGCTTATCTCCCCAAGTCCTTTAAAACGGGTTATTTCGCATTGAGAGCCTAGGGCGGTTGCTGCCTCATCTCGTTCTTTTTCCGTGTAACAGTAGCGGGTTTCTTTTTTGGTGCGGACGCGGAAGAGCGGAGTTTCAAGGATATAGACATGGCCTGCGGTTATCAGTTCTTCAAAATAAGAGAGGAAAAAAGTTAAAAGAAGGTTGCGTATATGGAAGCCGTCAAAGTCAGCGTCGGTGGCGATTACTATTTTCGCGTAACGCAGGCCTTCGATGTCGTTATCGATGCCAAGAGCCATCATCATGTTAAAAAGCTCTTCGTTTTTGTAAATAGCGGCGCGTTTTTTTCCATACACGTTTTCCACTTTGCCGCGCAGGGCAAAAATCGCCTGAGTCATTACGTCGCGGCTTGAGACAATCGAACCTGCGGCGGAATCGCCCTCTGTGATAAAAATTGTCGATTCTTCACCGTCTTTGCCGTCGTCAAGATGGTATTTGCAGTCTTTTAACTTTGGAATTTTAAGGGCGATTTTTTTCGCCGCTTCACGCGCTTCTTTTTTGACGGCGTTTAATTCAGTGCGCAGGGACTCGTTAGCTGTTATTTTTTGCTCCAGCTTTTTACTTGCTTCGGGATTTTTATGCAGCCAGTCTTCAACGGCGTTGCGCGTTTCCTGCACAACCCAAGCGCGAATGTCAGAGTTGCCAAGTTTGTTTTTTGTCTGGCTTTCAAATACGGGATTTTTTAATTTAATCGCGATTGCGGCTGTTGTCCCTTCACGCACGTCTTCGGAACGGTAGTCTTTTTTATAAAAAGTTTGAATCCCTTTTAAGAAACCTTCCTTAAAAGCGGACAGGTGAGTACCGCCGTCAGAGGTGTACTGCCCGTTTACAAACGAAAAATATTCCTCGCCATAATTGTTTGTGTGCGTAAAGGCCAATTCCAACTGCCCGTTAGCTGAATGTTTGCCGCGATAGTAACCAAGTGAATACAATCCGTCGCTGCCTGTTTCTTCCTGCAATAAGTCGTATAATCCCTTGTTTGAAATAAATTTTTTGCCGTTAAATGCAAGAGTAAGACCTGCGTTAAGGTAGGCGTAATTCTGCACGCGCTTTTCTATAAATTCAGGATTAAAAACATAATCTTTAAATATTTCAGGGTCTGGAATAAATTCCACCATTGTTCCGTCTTTTAGCGGGTCTTTTAATTTGCCCTTGCGCTCGCTTTTAAGTTTCCCTCTTTCAAAAATCGCCTCGGCAAATTCACCGCCCCTTATAGCGACTACCCTAAAATGAACTGATAACGCATTTACCGCTTTTGTTCCCACTCCGTTAAGGCCGACTGAAAATTGAAACACGTCGTCATTGTACTTTGCCCCGGTATTAATTACCGACACGCACTCAACCAGTTTTCCAAGCGGGATACCACGCCCGTAATCTCGCACTTTAACCAGAGCCTTGCCGGGTTTGTCAATGTCTTTAACAACCGTCTCGATAAGTTTTCCGTTGCCCATAATAAACTCATCGATGCCGTTGTCGATTACTTCTTTTAACAAAACATAAATGCCGTCGTCGGGGTTTGAGCCGTCTCCTAGGCGGCCTATGTACATTCCCGTCCTGAGCCTGATATGCTCGAGCGAGGACAGGGTTTTAATTTTTGATTCGTCATAAACCGGAGCTTTTGAAGACGCGGAGGCGGGCGAAGTTTTTTTTACTGCGGGTTTTGGCGGAGATTTTTTAACTGCCGTTTTTGTTTTTACGCTTACTTTTGTATTTGTTTTTTTTACTTGTTTTTTAACCGGCATATCCCCCCCTTATTAATAAATATTATAATTGTTTTTCCAATTCCCGAATATTATTTTCGCTTTCGCTGACGCTTTTTTCCAGATCGTCTATGCCCTTTTCCAGATCGCTAATTTTATTTTTCTTGTCTTCTATCGATCTTTTGTATTTTTCAATTTTTGATTTCTCATCGTCAATCGCGAGGGATGCCCTCAGTTTGGCAATGGCGTTCTCGTTATCATAGATAGACTGCTTCAGCCTTGTCGCCCTGCCGATAATTTCCCCGTCTTCGGCGGTAACAATGGTGTCAATAAAATATTTACGGTCGGGGGTAATGTCTTCGTCTATTCCCGCCGCCTGACTGCCGAATCTTTTGTATAAAACGCCTAACGCTTCTTTTACTTCGCCTATATGGTTTTTAACAAATTGAATTTGCTTTTGAGGATTGCCATCAATGCCGAAAGACGCGGAAATAATGCGCCTTTCATCTTTCAACGCTGAAATTTCATCGGCGGCGGTTTTTGAAATACCGCGCAAATTATCAATTTCCAACCGTATAAAGGCTACGTTGCTTTCTTCATGTACAACGTCGCGGTTACTGTATCGCTCGCCGATGTTCAAATAAAGCTGTTCCTGACTTTCTTTGGCTTTGGACAGGAAAGATTTTAACACAAGCCCCTGGGCGCTTTTGCCTATCCATGAAAAAACATTGCCGCCTTCTTTGTTGTCAAGTTCGTTAATGCGGGTTTCAAGCGATTCCAACTTGGCTTTTAAAGCGTCGGCCTGCTCTCTAAAAAGGGACGTATAATCGTCATAAGCGCCGTCTTCAAGAAGCGCCTTGCCAAGTTTGCGGTAAAAAGCCGCCATTTCCTTTGCCCGTTCTTTTTCGGCGTTTTCCGCAGTTTCGATTGCCTCTTCAAGTTCTTTATAACGGCGGTTTTTCTCTTCTATTTTACTTATCGCGGCGTTTGATTCGGCTATATCCTGCAAATAGACATTGTATTGAATTATATCGTCAAAACCCGCGTTCATTTCCTTTATGCGGGAATAAAGGTTTTCTCCGAAATTTTCCAGAAGGGTGTCCAGTGAAAACCGGCTTTCCAAATTATTTCTAAGAAGATCGTCTATTCGCTTTTTTCTATCGTCCATATCTAAATAATACGGTTTTTTTAAGGAATATGGAATAGGGAATTAATCGATAAAGGATTTTTAAATGCTATTTGACCTAAATTTGGTAAATTGATAATAAATTAATTGTTGAAAAATTCTTTTTGCTCTGCTTTTCTCCCAAGCCCACACGCCGATGTATGCCCAAGAATTTATTCAGTACAGTCGGGTAGGCTGCGCACGCTGTAAAAACTTCGGAAGAAACCGCCTCGCACTGTCGGCCACCTAAAGGCGCCTTGCTTTTATTGGGGACTGCGGCATTTTTTGGTGCTCTCAGCGTGCGGCATTATTGATCTACACGGCTACGCCGTGCGTTTATTTGGCTGTGAGCCTTTCCGGCGACTAAATAGCGTAGTTAGAAAGCTTTATCTAGGGTTTGTCGCCGGACGTTTTTTCTCTGAATTTTCTTTGTTTTATTCCAAAGTCTCTACGGCGGGGGATTCCGAAAGATGTTTTTACATCGCACGCAGCCTACCCGACTGTACTCAAGGATTTTATTGGGCATACATCTTGTACCGCTAATAAGAATTATATCGCCGTGATAGCAATTCGCAGTCTGGAGTTTTGCCAAACACAAAGAAATAAGGAAAAAGCATATAACCTTACCATAAGTAAAAAACGCAATAAATACAGTAGTTCTCCCTTTGGCAAAACTCCTTAGCAATCCGGCAACGCCGTATTGCCATTTATTTGGCATACATCATCTTGTAACGCATATTAGCATTTTACCATTGTGATCTATATAACAATGAACAATTAGCAATTAGTAACAGAAATTATTCGGGGCGGTTTTTTCTCAAACAGCCGCCGCAATTTTCTCGCGCACAAGATCGCCGATTATTTCTTCGGGGGATTTGCGAGTCTCTATAGATTTTGTTAAAAGGTAGTTGACCGTAAGGTTATCCATACCCGAAAAACGGTTCATCTTACGCTTTATAAAAACACCGTCTTTTTGGGAAGGATCGGTTTTCGGGGGATTTTCAGTATAATAATCGCTCCAGTACTGGGCTTCTTCTTCGGTCATGTCCTGCGCCATTCTATTTCTCCTTTATTTACAAGAGATTCCAAATATGAATCCGAACAGGAAAAAGCATGAAATACGTTTACCCTGTTTTCGGTAACCTGATTGTACAGTACTTCTATCATATTGCCCTTAGTGTTAAAGCCAAGCAGACGGTATCTGTTTTCAGCGCCTTCAATAAGTTTGTCCAATTCAACTGTCTTGAACGCCCAACGAATGTCGTCTTCTGTAGCCCCATGCCTGAAAGCTGACTGCCTAAAGACAATCTCAAGATCATCGTACATATCCTACTATACCATATTAAACGCCGAGAAGAAAGAGGCAATTCGGCTTACGCTGGATTGTCTAGCCATTCGCACCTTAAAAAAATGGCATTTCCCCCCAAATGCCCTATTGACAAAAACCCCTATTGATAAACACACCTAAAAAACTTCTCCCCTCTCCTCTACACGATGTATGCCCAAGAATTTATTCAGTGCAGTCAGGGCAGGCGGCGGGTGGCAAAAACTCTGGGGAATTCGCCTACGGAGCCTTTCGGCGACTAAATAGCGGTAGTTAGAAAGCTTTATCTAGGGTACGTCGCCGAACATTATTCTCTGAATTTTCTTTGTTTTATTCCCAAGTCTCCTACGGCGAGGAATTCCAGAAGATGTTTTTGCCGCCCGCCGCCTGCCCTGACTGCACTCAAGCAATTTATTGGGCATACATCTTGTACCGCTAATAAGAATTATATCGCCGTGATAGCAATTCGCAGTCTGGAGTTTTGCCAAACACAAAGAAATAAGGAAAAAGCATATAACCTTACCATAAGTAAAAAACGCAATAAATACAGTAGTTCTCCCTTTGGCAAAACTCTTTAGCAAAAAGGCGTAGCCTTTTTGCAGCTTGCCTTTTTGCTCCAAAAGCCGTATATTTGAAGAATGGATAACGTAGCGGAGAATTTAACTGCAATAAATAAAACGCTCTAAAATCTGAATGGGATAATGCGACAAGTAGCGGACACAATGCCAAAACCTGCAAGCAAATTTATCTCAGTCCTAGAGACAATCGTGCTTATTTTTAGCATTTTCGGAATAGTCGGCATAGCCGACATAATCATTAAGTGGTTTACAGGAGGGTGATATGGTTTTTCAATTAATAATCTTTATTATTATGACAGTGCTTGGTTTTACCGCTTTTTTCATGCTTCGCTACATGAGGAAACACCCACCCAGAACTGATAACGGCACTCAAAAGGCATAATTCCCCCTTGTCTTTTCCCCCCATTTCCCCCTTGCACTTTCTTACAATCTATGCTATTTTCTCAACATAAGCGAAGAAATCGCTATTTTACAGCCAAATTCTTGCGTAAATTCAAATTCTCTCTCTCTCTCTCTCTCTCTCTTATTATAGAAGAAACTCGAAAAAATTTGCCTATATTTTCCCCTACACCTTAAAACAGGGGAGAGGTCTATCCAAAGGAAAACACGGTATTTCTTTTATTCCCATTATTTTGGAAACAAGCCTTATAACAAGGCTTTTTCATATATCAACACAAGGAGTTTTCTATGAAAAACGTATTTAGAGTTTTAAGCATTGCCGTCATTGTAGCAGTAATCGGGTTTTCAATGGCGGCTTGCGAAGATGATGGAGGTAATACTCTTTCAAGCGGCAATCCAGCACCCCAATCGGTAACATACAGAGGTACAGCAGACGACGGTTCAATCTATACGTTGAAAATTACCGAAAATACCGCCCGATATGTGGCACAAGTTGGGGACACTTACGTATTAAACATAACAAAAGACGGCACAACTAAAACAAGTAGCGGTACGGTAAAAACAGCAGGAAGCACGCTGACACTTACGCCGACCGGAGCAACAGCCACGTTTACCGTAACTGTAAACGATTCAGGTATTACCGCTATCAGCGGAACAATTACCCTTAATGATAACACAACACAAGAAGCACCAACCGACATTACAGCGACTCCGATTCCACCTGAAGAACTGCCCGCCGTAGAACGCTGGTGGTCTTGGGCTGACGAAACAGCAACCGCTACAGTAACACATTCTGTTGACGCTGACGGCGTATGTACTATCACCATAGGCGGCACTGCTCAAAGTTGGGGGGATGTGTGGAAGGCAAATACGGGATATAGTTACACCGCACAAGCAAATACCACTTACGAGTATAAATTTGAGGCATGGACACAATCAGGAAATCGTACTTTGAATGTTCAGTATTATGGTGATCATGATGATGTTGTCTATTTAAAGAAAAACATTAACATAACAGCTCAACGGCAAACCTACACGATAAAAGGAGAAAGCATTCCAAAAGGCGGGACTCAATCGTTGGAGATTGGAGGCGCGAATCAATTGGGGACATTTTACGTGAAGATTATTTCGATAACCCCATATACGCCACCGGAAGAGTTGCCTGATGCAGACCGCTGGTGGTCTTGGGCTAACGAAACAGCAACCGCTACAATAACACATTCTGTTGACGCTGACGGCGTATGTACTATCACCATAGGCGGCACTGCTCAAAGTTGGGGGGATGTGTGGAAGGCAAGTGCGGGATATAGTTACACCGCACAAGCAAATACCACTTACGAGTATAAATTTGAGGCATGGACACAATCAGGAAATCGTACTTTGAATGTTCAGTATTATGGTGATCATGATGATGTTGTCTATTTAAAGAAAAACATTAACATAACAGCTCAACGGCAAACCTACACGATAAAAGGAGAAAGCATTCCAAAAGGCGTGACTCAAGTGTTGGAGATTGGAGGCGCGAATCAATTGGGGACATTTTATGTGAAGATAATCTCAATAGCCCCGTATACGCCGGCACTTGAGTATTATCTTATCACCGGTGAAGGAAACGGAACTGACAATACATACCGCGTCGTCTCAGCCGATGGAATGAGCGGCGCTGTTACTATACCCGGAACTTACAATGGCAAAGCCGTAACGGAAATCGGCAATTCGTGGGAAGATTGGGGTAACGGCGCATTCTCACAAACAACAATTACCAGCATAACAATCCCCGCAAGCGTAATACGTATTGGAGCCCACGCATTCAGCGCCTGTACAACTCTCAGTTCCGTAACTTTTGAGTCGGGTAGCAAGCTTCAAATTATCGGAGGAGCCGCATTCAACGCTGACAGCCAGCTTACCAGTATAACCATCCCTGCAAGCGTGGAAGAGCTTCATAGTTGCGTGTTCTATTCTTGCCCAAAACTTATCAGCGTTACGTTTGCATCTGGAAGCAACATTACGTTCTTCGATAACGATGTTTTTCCTGAATACAATGGAAGAGACACTGAAGGAGGCAATACTTTACAGACAGCTTACCAAAATGCTTCTACCAAGTCGGGAACATACACAAGACCCGTTAACGGCAGTACATGGACGAAACAATAAAAGCAATTATGTAACGGTGTCGGTCATTCTTCTGCGAATGGCTGACACCGGACACGCAGCGTAACCGACACCACTTTTTCATAGTGTCGTCAAGAAATTGGCGGCACTATCTAGAGCCTGTAGAAAAACAGTTCTTAGCTAAAAAATGCCCCTGTTTTTAGTTCAAAAACAAGACAAAAGTTCATAAAGCAAGGTATTCTTTGCCAATTTCTTTTGTTAAAACACTTTTTCTACAGTCTCTCTATAGCGGTAACAAACAGTGGTCGTTGATCACTGAAAATAAAATCGGCGTCTGCCGGGCTTCGCACGAGACAGACGCCAAAGGAGCGAATAATGGTAAAAGTCAATCAGCTAACACAAAGACGCAACCAGTTAATCCGTTATTCACGGAAGAAGTCATTCAAATATTGGACGTTTTCAAACTGATAGGCGACAAACACGAAGTAATAGACGAAACTTTTAAGGATACCGCCAGTTTCAAGAAGACCGAAGAAGGAGAAGCTGACGAATGAAAATATCAGACATTTTTTGACTTGACCTCCATATAAAAAGACGTATATTGTAAACATGGACGAAAAAGCGTTTTTAGAACGATTGGACACGCACAATAATTTAATGCGGCAATTAATCGAAAGCATGCCCAAACCTGCAAGCAGATTTACAGGAATAATGGAGACAGCCGTTCTTATCGTAACCGTTTTTAGTGCGGTCGGCATTGCTGACACCATAATAAAGTGGATTACAGGAGAATAACCATGCCCTTAATAGCACAGTTGATAATGTATGTTGTTATCTTTATTTTAAGCCTTACCGTTTTTTTAATGCTTCGCTACATGAGGAAACACCCCCCAAAAGCCAATTGATCATGTCAAAATGACCCATTTTAGAGGTCAATTCTTAAATTTACCCCATTTCCCCATGTTTTTACACCAAAAATGATTAAATTTCAAAGATTAATTCTTGAATTTCAAGGATCATTTCTTGAATTTCAAAGATTAATCCTTGAAATTCAAAGATCAATTCTTCAAATTCAAAGATTGATCCTTCAATTTCAAAGATCATTTCTTGAAAGTCAAAGATTAATCCTTCATTTTCAAGGATCAATTCTTGGATTTCAAGGATCATTTCTTCAATTTCAAAGATTGTTTCTTAAAAGTCAAAGATTAATTCTTCATTTTCAAACATCATTATTGAATAAAATGCTTATTTCATTGTATAAATATCACATGGAAAATAAATTTCCTAGGAAATAAATTTCCAAAACAGGAGTAATATATGGATTTAAACAAATTAAAACACGCCGGATTAAAAAAATGGATTGAAGAAGCGGCGGCGCTTATGACGCCGGATTCAGTGGTAATCTGCGACGGCAGTAAGGCTGAGTATGACAGCCTTATCAAACTCACGGTAGACGCGGGTATCGGCATACCGTTGAATCCCCAAAAAAGGCCGGGCAGTTACTGGTTCCATTCCGATCCTTCGGACGTGGCAAGGGCGGAAAGCCGCACCTTTATCGCCAGCAAAAGCAAGGACGACGCAGGTCCTACCAATAACTGGGCAGACCCCGCCAAATTAAAAGATGAAATGAAAGCGCTGTACAAGGGCTGTATGAAGGGCCGTACAATGTACGTTATACCGTTCTCGATGGGGCCGGTCGGTTCCAATATAGCGAAAATCGGCGTTGAAATTACAGACAGCCCTTATGTCGTGTTTAATATGCACATAATGACAAGGGTTGGAAAAAAAGTATTGGCAGTTCTTGGGAAAGACGGATTTTTCGTTCCCTGTCTACATTCAATTGCCAAACCGCTGAAACCCGGCGAAAAAGATTCAAGCTGGCCGTGCGAGCCTGATGTCAATAAAAAATACATCAGCCATTTCCCCGACACTTACGAAATCTGGTCCTACGGCTCAGGTTACGGCGGAAACGCCCTCCTCGGCAAAAAGTGCCTCGCTCTCCGTATCGCCTCCGTTCTCGCGAGAGACGAGGGCTGGCTCGCCGAACACATGCTCATCCTTAAACTTACCAATCCAAAGGGAAAAGTTAAGTACGTTACAGGCGCTCTTCCGTCAGCGTGCGGAAAGACAAACCTCGCCATGCTGATCCCTACCCTTCCCGGCTGGAAAGTGGAAACAATTGGCGATGACATCGCATGGATGAAATTCGGCAAAGACGGCAGGCTTTACGCGATTAACCCCGAAGCCGGATTCTTCGGAGTAGCGCCCGGAACAAGCAACCAGTCAAACAAGAGCGCGATGGATTCAATCAGGAAGAATACGATCTTTACAAATACAGGCCTTACCGAAGACGGCGACATTTGGTGGGAGCAGATCGGTTATCCGCCAAACGGCGAAAAAATCACAAACTGGAAAGGTGAAAAAGTGCCGTCTCCAAAAACCGACAAATCCGCCAAGGGCGAAGAAATCGCTCATCCTAACGCGCGTTTTACAGTCCCCGCTTCCCAATGCCCCGTAATAGCGAAAGAATGGCAAGACCCCAAAGGCGTGCCAATCAGCGCGTTCTTATTCGGCGGCAGAAGAGCGACAACAATCCCATTGGTAAATCAGAGCAAGGACTGGATTCACGGCGTATTCATGGGATCGATAACCGGCTCTGAAATTACAGCAGCCGCCCTTGACTTGAAAGCGGGCGATGTCCGCAGAGACCCATTCGCCATGTTGCCCTTCTGCGGTTACCACATGGGCGATTATTTCTCCCACTGGCTAAAACTCGGCAAAAAAGCGAAAGACGAAGGCAACGGCGACAAACTGCCAAAAATCTTCTTTGTAAACTGGTTCCGCAAAGACAAAGACGGGCATTTCATGTGGCCCGGTTACGGCGAGAACAGCCGCGTCCTAGCGTGGATTTTTGACCGTTGCGACGGCAAAGACAACTACATTGAAACGCCAATCGGCAACCTGCCCAAACCGGGAAGCATTGAGCCGCCCTCAGGCGTAAGTCCCGAAGCAATGGCGGAGCTTATCAAAATAGACGTTGAAGGCTGGAAAAAAGAAATCTCCGACGTTAGAGGAAATCACTATGCCAAGTTTGGCGATAAACTTCCTAAAGAACTGCTGACGCAACTTGACATTATGGAAAAAGGGCTAAATAGTTGAACGATAGTTCACACAAAGAACACGAAGGAAGAGAAGAACACGAAGAAGAATCAGGGGTTGTTGTTAGAAATCTATGCGTGGACATCACGATAAGATAACGGACAAGAACCCCCTTCTTCCCCCTTTGTGATCTTTGTACCTTTGTGCCCTTTGTGTGAACTTCTTTGCAGATAAATATGAATAAAATACTGAAAGAAAAAATCATGGAAGCGTTTTTTTCGGTGCTTCCAATTACGATTATCGTACTCATGGTCAGCGTGTTCCTCACGTCCTTGCCGTCGGGAACTATTCTGATGTTCCTTGCGGGAGCCGCCATGCTGATAGTCGGGATGGGTTTTTTCACATTGGGCGCGGATATGGCAATGATGCAGATGGGCGAAGGCGTTGGCGTTCATCTTACAAAAAGCTCCAAGCTTTTTATCATAATTATAATAACATTTATCATCGGACTGATTATTACAATCGCCGAACCTGATCTACAGGTGCTTGCGAGGGAAGTTCCGTCCATTCCAAGCATAAGCCTGATAATGACGGTTTCTGTAGGGGTAGGCATTTTTCTTGTAATCGCGGTATTACGCTCTCTTTTAAAAATACGGCTTTCATTACTGTTGGTCATTTTTTACCTTATTACTTTCGCGGTGGCGTACTTTACTCCAATAACCTTTGTTCCGGTCGCATTTGATTCAGGCGGGGTTACGACAGGGCCGATTACAGTCCCTTTTATCCTGGCAATGGGAGCCGGTATAGCGTCCATCCGCAGCGATAAAGATTCTATGGATGACAGTTTTGGTTTAGTGGCGTTATGCAGCGTGGGGCCGATTCTCGCGGTGCTTTTACTTGGAATATTTTACAAACCCGAAGCCGTAGAAATGGAAAAATATATTCTTCAGGAGGCGCAAACTTCACGTGATGTTGCAGGGTATTTTGCCCACGAACTGCCAAACTTTTTTAAAGACGTAGCATTCGCTTTGGGCGCCATAGTCCTCTTTTTTACCGTATTCCAATTGTTTACGCGCAGATACCATCGCCGTCAGCTTGGCCGTATCATAGTAGGTTTTGTTTATACATTGATAGGGCTTGTAATTTTTTTAACCGGCGTAAACGTCGGCTTTATTCCCGTAGGGGAGCTTTTAGGCTCCCAGCTTGCGGCTTCGGAATTTAAATGGGTATTAATTCCGTTGGGAATAGTTATCGGTTACTATATTGTCGCAGCGGAACCGGCGGTACACGTGCTGAACAAACAGGTAGAAGAAATCTCCTCAGGCGCAATCACCGTAAAAATGATGAGCCGAGGTCTTGCGATAGGAATGGCTGCGGCGCTTGCCATTACAATGACAAGAATACTCCTGCATATCCCAATCGCGTGGATTTTAGTTCCCGGTTACGCTTTTGCCCTGGGGCTTACATTCTTTGTTCCCCGTATTTTTACAGGCATCGCTTTTGATTCAGGCGGCGTATGCTCCGGCCCCATGAGCACTACTTTTTTACTGCCATTTGCCATAGGCGCGTGCGAAGGCATAAAAGGAAATATACTGGTAGAAGCCTTTGGCATTGTCGCCGTTATAGCGATGACCCCGCTCATCGTAATTCAGCTAATGGGGCTTGTCTATAAAGTAAAGACTGCGGAAGCCGCAGAATTGACCGTTATGCAAACAAGGGCGATCACCCCAGCGGACGGCGCCGTTATTGATTGGGGAAAAATTCATGTTTACGGGGAGGCTGATTAAATGGCAAAAAAATCCCTGTTAGAAAAAATCTTTTCCGGCGGAAAGTCAATTGAAAAACCGGCGGAAATAAAACAGCAGAATGTTCCAACGCTTAAATTTATATTTTTTATCGTTGACTGGCACAACGCGAATATCGTATCCGACGTTTGTTCAGAAGAAAACGTGCGTTTCCACTTTACCAGTCTTGGAAAAGGCACGGCTTCATCGGAAGTCCTTGATCTTTTGGGTATTGGTTCCGCTGAAAAAGCCGTCGTCACCTGTCTTGAGCAGGAAGTAGGCGTGCCGTTACTGATGAAGGAAGTGCGAAAAAAATTAAAAAATTACGGGCCGGGAGCGGGTATCGCGTTTTCCGTTCCACTTTCCGCGATTAACGATCCTATTCTGCTTATTTTTAAACAAAGTATTTTAAAAAATGAAAAAATTACCGCTGACGATATAAAAAGCGAAGGAGAAAATATGGCTGATAAATATTCCCATGACCTTATCATCTCTATCATTAATCAGGGATTCAGCGATGAATTTATGAATACCGCAAGAGAAGCGGGAGCCACGGGAGGAACGGTAATACACTCCCGAGGCACCGCGCACAGGGGAGCCGTAAAAGTCTTTGGCGTTTCAGTGCAGGACGAAAAAGAACTGATTTTAATTTTAACAGACCGTGAAAAAAAAGAAACTATTATGCGCTCTATTTGTGAAGCCCACGGCCTTAACAGCAAAGCTCAAGGAATTATTTTCTCAGTGCCTGTGGATAATGTTATGGGATTAACCGCTGATTAACTACTTAGAGCCGACTGTCTCCCTGTTAAGCTCGCGGTTTAACATTGATAAAACTAACACGCTTTCCACGGGCAGTTTGTAAGGAATTGTAAATTCTCCGCCTGTATAATTAACCGTAAAGAGCCGTAATTTTTCCCCCGAAGGAAGTTGGGCGTCAAGACGCACTGGTAAAGGATAGGGATTTTGCGGTATTTTAAATTTATATAAACCGAAAATTTCGTTATCTGCAATTTTTTCCGGGCGCGTTACCGTAAGCTGGACGGGAGTATTAACTGAAACGGTTGAACTCGCGACAGGAATTTGCGCCGTAATAGTCTCACCCTTTTCGCCTTCATCTCTCTCTTTTATTACAAACTGAAAGTTAACTCCGGTTCCTGAAATTATTTCCAACGCTTTTGCCAGCGTCAATCCCGTCAACTGCGGAACGGTAACCGTAAGATTTTCCCTTCCTCTGCTCACGACAAATTCCAAAGATATTGGCCCTGAAATATCGGTTCCCGGCTCAGGTTTTTGAGCGAGAATGACGCCCGGATTCTCAGACGAAAAATCGTACATTATCGGCTCTCTTATCGAAAGAAGGGGAAGGCCTCCCGCAACCGCCTGAAGAGTCATTAAATCCATTCTCACCTCGTCAATATTTCTGCTTAGGAAATTTTCCACCTTGTTTACAATTACTCCCCGGCTGACTACAAGACGGATTCTGCGTCCGGCTTTTACAATGGTTCCGGGTTTTGGCTCCTGTTCAAGGATAAATCCCTTATCCCTTGAAGTTTGCGAATAACGGAGTTGCAAACGGGGATACAATTCTTTTACCTGCAATTCAAGAAGGGCTTCCGTTAACTCCTTGCCCGTCACATCGGGAACCATCGTCTGTTCCTCGCCATGCACGGCGTAAAAGAAAACAGAAACCGCGATAATGCCTACAAAAATTACCAATCCGGCGACCGATAAAATAAAAAATCTTAAATGGCCAGCCACATAATCTTCTATTGAACTTAAATCTAAACCCATACCCCGCCTCGCCTAAATTCCCAGTTGTGTTCCTGAAAAATCCCGGATTCCGTTTAAGAAATCCCGCCAAAAAAGCGCCTTTTTCGCCTGATACTGCAACCGGGTAACAGAAAGAATTCCGTCTCCTGTTTGTATCAGTATACCATCATTTTTATCTATTCCCAATACCTGTCCGCGCTTTTTTTCAGGAACCTGCCCCTTAAAAATGCCGGCTTCCAATATAAATAATTCCCGCCCTTTATGTACAGTCCTGCACAGCGGCCACGGGTCAAAAGCGCGTATTTTCGCTTCAATTTGAGCGGCGCTAAGACTCCAGTCGATAATACCGTCGTCTCTGGAAATTAATTTGCAATAACTGGCTTCACTGTGGTTTTGCGCCGTCCTTGTCACCGTCCCATTCGCTATTTTTATCAATACTTCCGTAACCATTTGCGCTCCCTTACGCGCCGCCAATTCGCCAACTGAGCCTGCCGTTTCCCTGCCCGAAAGCGGCAATTTTTCCGCCGCGAGAATATCCCCCTGATCCATCTCAAGCGCCAGAGTTTGCACAGTTATCCCCGTTTCGCTGTCGCGGTTAAGGATCGCCGCCTGTATCGGAGACGGCCCCCTGTACTTAGGAAGCAGACTCGGGTGAATATTTATCCCTCCAAGGGGGAACAGCGCTAAAAATTTCGGGCCAAAAATGCGCCCATAGGCGAAAGAAACAAGAATATCGGGCTTTAATAAGCCCATTTGCTCCCTTACAGGAGCGTCAAGCTTCAGAGGTTTTAACACCGGCACATTCAGTTTTTGCGCAGTTTCGGCGACCTCTGTAGGCTGGGGCGTACCATGCCTGCCCCTGGGACTGTCGGGATTTGTAAGCACGCCCGCAATATCAATTCCATCCTGCCTGTAAACAGCTTCCAGAGAGGGAACCGCAATAGCGGGGCTGCCTGCAAAAATTACCCTCAATCCTTCGCTCCAGAACGGGAATTTTCATATTTAAGAAGCAGTTTTTCACGCATTTTTTCTGATATATGGTCAATAAAGAGGACTCCATTAAGATGATCATATTCATGTTGGATTACCCTAGCCAGTAATCCGCCCGATTCAAGGGTAAAAGGGCGGCCTTTTTCATTCCATGCCTGAATTTTAATTGATTCTGACCGGATCACATTGGCATAAACCCCCGGAACGGAAAGGCAGCCTTCTTCAAATTTTGCGGTCTCGTGGGACGTTTCTATAATTGACGGATTGATAAAAACCCGTTCCTCGTCACCCTCGACATGAACGACAAAAATGCGCTTCATAAACCCTATTTGCGGGCCGGCAAGCCCTATAGCCTTATCGCTTTTAAGAATTTCCAGCATTTGTTTTACGATATTTTCAATTTCTTTGTCAATTTTCTCGATTTTTGCCGTTTTTTGCCTTAATAATTCGTCACCAAGAGTAATTATTTTCATAAAGACATTGTACTGGAAAAGCAATTTATCTTCAAGAAAAAAAGAATTTATCTTGAATGACGAACCCCGCCGCAGGGCAGCGGGGTATCGTCGTTCTGTAAGGTATGGATTTTATGCGGGTTTAATACCCCCCTCTGGGGTGGGGTATTAAACCCGCTTGCGAATAAGCTTAAAAAAACACTAATTGACTATTTTGTCAGTTTCTGATTAAATAGGGTTCATGGGAGTCCTTTTAAGCCAAAAAATATCAATATACTATGAACGGTTCAAAGATATTGACGTGACATTTACAAAAGACATGATACAGATTACCGGGCTTTTAACGCAGCAAATACATTTAAAATGCGGCAACGATTTTTGGCCATGCGTGGTTTATACTGCGTCATTTTCAGGCGCAAAGGTCGTCGCCAATGTAAAAACAGGCCTTCTTGCAAAACTCCAGACAACAAATAATTTTGTCAGCCTTCGCCTTTGTTTCAAGCCTGAGGGTGAAACCAACACGGTAACGTTTTTTGTCGCAGCCCGCGTCGTCGCAAGCGCCCCTTACGGCAATTCGCAGGATGTGAACATGTTCACAATCCAGTTTACCAACAGGCCTCCCGACGATTTTATCGAAATTATGGGGCGCATTCTGGACGCCAATGTTAATTCCAAAAAACGCAAAGAAGACCGTATCCCGTTAACCCCTGAAAATTTACGTAAATTAAACCTGCTGTCAACCGAAACTGTTGTTTTTATAGAGAGCGTTCCGCGCCGCTGCATATTAAGGGATATTTCTTTTTCAGGTTCTAAAGTTATAATGCTTGGCGTTCCAAGATTTCTTCTTGAAAAAGAAGGCGCGTTACGTTTGGATTTTAACGATCCAAGAGTGTCATATACGATAAAGGGAAAATTTGTCCGCGCCGAAGCGGTGGAAGGGAAAAAAGAAATGGTCGCCTTAGGCATAAGTTTTGACGAAGCTACTGTTCCTATGGGGTTTAAAATACGCCTTAATGACATGCTAACATCAGTACGCGCCGATTTCCACACCGGGGAAGAAGAACCCAAAAATCCCCCTCCCAAATCATGAACCGAATAATTTTCCTGCCCGTTCCTGAAAGTTTTAAAAACCAATACAACAGCGCCGGTGAAGCCTTCCCCATTAATCCAAGTATCCCAATCCCCGTAGAAGTGCCCCAAGGCGGCGAGGAAGCAAGCGTCGCCAATCTGTCCATGGACATGATAATTTCAGGAATGTTACGCGCCATCGAAGAAAAGCAGGTAAAACAAAAGTGGATAGATTACTATTCAGGCTTCGTGTTATTCATGCGCCCGGATATTCTGGAAATCTGCCAGGATGAGATAGAGAAGGGAGCAGTGAGCAGTGAAGAGTGAGCAATGAGCAGTGAGCAATGAAGAGTGAATGTCGTTGTTCGTTATCGGCGCGTGAGAGTAACTCGCTACGCTTACTAACAGCAACCCCACTGCTCACTGCTCACTATTCACTGCTCACTTCCCCCCACTCCCCTATTCAGGCAACGCCAAAGACAGCACTTCTTCAAATCGTTCTACGGGGTGGAATTCAATCCCTTTCTTTACATGCTCCGGTATCTCATCCAAGTCACGTTCATTTTGTTTTGGAAAAACAATGTGCCTCGCTTTGTTTCTTCGGGCGGCTACTGTTTTTTCTTTTAGGCCGCCAATTGGGAGTACGTGGCCTGTTAGGGAAAGTTCTCCTGTCATCACCAGCCTTTGCGTTATTACTTTGTTGCGCATTAGGGAAAGAAGCGCCACTGCCATTGTAATGCCGGCTGAAGGGCCGTCTTTGGGAGTCGCGCCTTCGGGGATGTGCAGATGAATGTGGTTCTTGTCAAACCAGTCTTTATCTACGTTGTATTTTTCCACCGCCAGTTTGCGCGCGACAGTCATGGCGATTTCGGCGCTTTCTTTCATGGTGTCGCCCATTTTGCCTGTCAGCGTTATTCCCTCTTTTCCGGGAAGCGATGTCGCTTCAATTACCAGCGTGTCTCCGCCCATGCTTGTCCACGCGAGGCCTACCGACATTCCGGGTTTATCCGCCGTTTTAATGTCGTCTTCGCGGAAAATCGGTTTGCCTAAATGTTTTTCTATAAGTTTTTTATCAATGTTAAATCGCAATACTTTTTCTTCGTTTTTTTCCTGAGCGTCTACAATCTGTTTTGCCAGTTTGCGGTGAATCTTATCAAGATTTTTTTCAAAATTGCGCACGCCGGATTCCCGCGCGTAACAGTTCGCGATATGCAACAGGCTGTCTTTTGTGTATTTCACCTGATTTTTTTTAAGCCCGTTTTTTTCAAGGCTCTTCGGCAAAAGATAACGCTTCGCGATTTCCAGTTTTTCAGTGTCGATGTAACCGGGAAGCTGAATAATTTCCATACGATCAATTAACGGCACGGGGATAGTATCCATTGTATTTGCCGTAACGATAAAAAACACGTTGGAAATGTCAAACGGCAAATCAAGGTAATGATCGCGGAAAGCGTTGTTCTGTTCGGGATCAAGCACTTCAAGGAGGGCGCTTGCTGGATCGCCTTGAAAACTCGCGCCCATTTTATCAATTTCGTCTATCATAAAAACAGGGTCTTTTGTTTTAACAATTTTTAGCCCCTGAATAATTTTCCCCGGCATCGCCCCGATGTATGTGCGCCTGTGGCCTTTAATTTCCGCCTCGTCCCTCATTCCGCCGACAGAAAACCGGAAAAATTGCTTGCCAAGCGCCCTTGCGATTGATTTCCCAACGGAAGTTTTTCCCACCCCCGGCGGACCGACAAGGCAGACAATGGAGCCTTTTGTGTCTTTGCGCAATTTGCGAACCGCTAAATACTCGACAATTCTTAACTTTACGTCTTTAAGACCGTAATGATCGGCTTCAAGAATTTCCTGCGCTTTTTTAAGCTCAAAGTCTTCCGGTGCGGGATTGTTCCATGGAAGGGCTGCAATCACGTCAAGATAGTTGCGCGTAACGATAAATTCAGCGGAGTTTGGCTCCATTAGCGAGAATTTTTCCATCTCCTGATCGACAACTTCTTTTACTTCGCCTTCAAATTTAAAAGAGTCGAATTTTTCTTTAAAACGCTGGTGGTCGGAGCTTTTAGCGTCTGTTGTCATGCCAAGCTCGCCCTTTATCGCTTTAAGCTCCTCCTTTAAAAAATAATCCCTCTGCGATTTTTCTATTTTCTCATTTATCTCTCTTTGAATCTTTTTTTGGATTCGCAAAAGCTCCTGTTCTTTTTTGATAAAAACCAAAACCTGTTCCATTCGCTTTCGCACATTCAGTATTTCAAGAATTTTTTGCTGTTCTGCTTTGTCAATGTTAAGGATGCTCGCTATAAAGTCCGCGATTTTTCCCGGATGATCGATATTGATCATATTAAGACGCATTTCTTCTGAGAACAGCGGATTATTTTCGCTTATCTGTTTCATCTCGGAGATGAGCGCGCGGGTAAGCGCCTTTACTTCTCTTGTGTTGTCTTCCTCTTCAACGAGATACTCTACGGCGGCGACAATGGGATTAGACGGGTGAAGCGTCTTTTTTACAGTAAACCGTTTTAATGTAGAAATAAAAATGTTCACGCCGCCGTCCGGCAGATTGATTTTTTTCACAATCTTAGCGACCGTCCCCACGGTGTATAAATCGGTAATTGAGGGCGTATCAGTTTCGTTAAGGAGCATGACAAGGCCGATAAGCCCGTCTCCGGCGTTGGCGTCTTCCACGACTCTCACGTCGGTAGGGTTGCCAATCATAATTGGCGTAAAAATTCCCGGAAAAATAGGCCGCCCTAAAAGAGCTACAAGCGGCAATTTATGCGGGAGAAGCTGATCTATAGGTATTACTGATTGATCTGACATAAAAATTATTAATAAATTTCTACCACGAACCTCACGAACTGCGTACCCTAGGTACGCTCACGAACTTTTTGCACATATCTTGTCGTTGTTCGTGCTGGTTCGTGTGGTTCGTGGTAAAATTCTTAACCAATGCTATAAAAAGCCTTGCGGCCTGCGTATTGGCTGATACCCTGCAATTCTTCTTCGATTCTCATAAGCTGGTTGTATTTGCATATACGGTCGGTGCGGCTCATTGAACCTGTTTTAATCTGTCCGGTTTCAAGGGCGACAACAAGGTCGGCGATGAAGCTGTCTTCGGTCTCGCCTGAGCGGTGCGAAACAATAGCTGTGTAGCCCGCTTTCTTCGCCATTTCAACCGCTTCGTAGGTTTCCGTTAAAGTGCCGATTTGGTTTACTTTGATTAAGATTGAATTACACGCGCCCATCTTGATGCCTTTTTCAAGACGCTTTGTGTTGGTAACAAAGAAGTCGTCGCCGACTATCTGTATTTTGGAACCGAGTGTCTTTGTCAGTTTCACATAACCGTCCCAGTCATCCTGATCAAGCGGGTCTTCTATCGAAATAATGGGATATTTGTTCACCCATTTTGTGTAAATCTCGATCATTTCGTCCGCTGTAAAAAGTTTATCGGGATTGGATTTCCAGAACTTGTAGCCTTTATTGCCGCCTTCTTCATAGAGTTCCGAGCTGGCGCAGTCAAGGGCGATCTGAATCTGCTCTCCGGGTTTGTATCCGGCTTTTTCGATGGCTTTCATGATATAGTCAAGCGCGTCGTCGTTTCCGATGTCGGGGGCAAAGCCGCCTTCATCGCCTACGCCGGTGCTTTTTCCAGCGTCATGAAGAATTTTTTGTAGGTTATGGAACACTTCGGCTGTCCAGCGGATAGCTTCCCTCATTGATTCCGCTCCGACCGGCATTACCATAAATTCCTGAAAGTCAATTTTGTTGTCTGAGTGTTTGCCGCCGTTGATGATGTTCGCCATCGGAACCGGCAGAACGCTCGCGTGGAACGTGCCTAAATATTTGTAAAGCGGAAGGCCGAGGTATTCCGCCGCCGCGCGCGCGGTCGCCATTGACACGCCAAGAATCGCGTTAGCGCCGAGTTTGCCTTTGTTCTCGGTTCCGTCCAATTCGATCATGGTTTTGTCTACATCAACCTGATCAAGGGCGTTCATGCCCTCTACTTCAGGCGCGATAATGTTGTTCACATTTTCAACCGCTTTTAACACGCCTTTGCCAAGGTAGCGGCTCTTATCGCCGTCTCGAAGCTCAACCGCTTCATGAATGCCGGTAGACGCTCCGCTAGGTACCGCCGCTCTTCCAAGAGTGCCGTCCTGAAGCATTACGTCAACTTCTACAGTGGGATTTCCACGCGAATCAAGTATTTCACGCGCTTCCACATATTCAATCAGACTCATATTTTCCTCCATTTATATTGGTATGTTTTATAGTGGAATATTTCAACAATTAAGTCAATAGTTATCCCCTGTAACATAAAGCTTCGTTTTTAATGACAATTTTACCGCTGACTTTTCCGCATGGCAATTTTTTATTGTTTTTTCAAATTACTGCGCATATACCTTGTCTTTTCCAATTATTTGCGGTATATTAATTCGTGATAATATATAAAGAGCGTAAAATAATGAGGAGTTTTATGAAAAAAGCAATTATTTTAGTTGTATCTATTTTATTTGTTGCGGGACTGGCTTTTGGCCAGGATATGGATTTTGGCGGGTTTGGCGGATTTGGCGGACTTCCGGGCGGCGGCTCCAATAAGGCAAAGGATAAGGCAGATGACGCGATGGATAAAATGGATGGAAATATTCCAATGCGTTTTTTTAATGCCCTTGACAGAAAACCGATTCCGGGAGCCACGGTTGAGATTCCGAATAAGGGATCTTTTACCACAAACAGCGAGGGAAAAATAACATTCCCAAAACTTCCGGATGGCAATTACACGTTGGTTTTTACAAAAGAAGGCTTTATAACAACGCCAATAGAATTCAAGGTTTTGCTGGGGGCGGTTGATTTTAACTGGTATTCAATTTCTCCGGGATTATCCGGTAAGGACTACCGTTTTGTTCTTGAATGGGCCGAAAAACCGGCGGATTTAGACCTGCATTTTGTGAAAACCGGCGGTTCAGGCTCCTATCATATTTCATATCAGAATATGAAAAAGGCGGAAGATGGAAACGCCGTTCTTGACAGGGATGATACGACCGGTTACGGGCCGGAGACCATCACAATCGGAAAAGTGGATACAAATGCGACATATACCTGTTATGTGCATAATTATACAGATCGCGGCAGAACCGCTTCCACCCAAATGGCGAAAGAAGGCGCTGTTATCCGCGTCTACAGCATGAACAGTCTGCTTTACACATTCCGTATTCCGGCGAGCGGCAAGGGCGTTGTGTGGAATGTGTTCAAAATTGAACGAGGCGGGCTTGTCGAGGTTAATACGGTAACCGAAAAATAGCGTTTAACGGGCCTTTTTCTTTGTGTTGACGGCGTTGGCTGTAATATTTATTTTTACGGTTTCTATTTTAGTTTCCGGGTCGTAGTTTTTATCGACCTTGCTGACAACGCTGTCTACCGCATTTCCGCCTTTCGCCCTTATCTGCTGAATAACATCATATGCCGCTACCGCATAGGCTTTTTCCGCCAGGGTAGGCATATCTGTTTTTTTCTTCTGCAAGTTGTCGCTTCCCGTATTACCCTTTAGCTCTCTTAGGAGCGCGTCAGACATCTTGTCAAAGTAGCCGTATTTTTTGGTGTCTCCGGTTATTACCTTTGTAGTTCGGTCTTCGGTAAGAGTAACGCTTACAGTTACAGTTCCCAGTTGCGCGCCTGTACCATGCGCCATTGTAATGCCCTTCGCAGAAGAGCAGGAATTGAACAATAGAAAAATCAGCGAACACGCAATGCCGGATATTAATAAACGTATTTTCATAATACATTATTATTGTTTCTTAGGCTTTAATCTGTCAAGATAAAATATTGCCTCTTTTCCCTCTTTGTGTTCTTCGTTATAAATCTTACGATTTAAATATATTGAACTGCCGTCAGATAGACCCAAGGAATAAACATGGCGGGAATAAGATTTGCGACTTTTATCTCTTTTACGGAAAGGAAGTTAAAGCCAATAGCCGCAATGATAAGGCTTCCAACGGCGGACATTTCGCGGATAACTTCCGGATTAAGAAAATCGCGGATAAAAGCCGAAGCAAGCGCGATTCCCCCCTGATACAGCAGAAGCGGTATTGCCGAGAACGCCGCGCCTATTCCGAATGTCGCGCCGAAAACAAGTGACATTGAACCGTCCATTACTGATTTTGTAAAAAGTATTTGATGATTTCCCGCAAGCCCGCTTTGCATCGATCCTATAATAGACATTGAACCTGTGCAGAAAAGAATAGTGGCGGAAACAAATCCCTTTGTAAAATCGTGTTTTGCGTCGGGTTGGCTGTTTTTGATTAGTTTGCTTTCCGCCCACTTGCCTAATTTGTTCATCCATTTGTCTATATCGATTAATTCGCCTATTATGCCGCCAAAAACCATGCTCATTATTAAGAGAAGGAGCTTTTCATTCTCAAACGCGCCCTTTATTCCCAGAAAAATAATTGAAAGGCCGATTGCTTTTTTGATAATTTCTTCGATACGCTCAGGAATATTCTTTACAAGGAATGTTCCAACAAGAGAACAAACAACAACGGCGACTGCGTTTACGATAGGACCTAACATAATGGTTTATAATACAAAATACCAGATATTATGACAAGAAGAATTTTTCTGCCATTTTACGCGAATTTTTTTTTGTTTTATGATATAATCTTTTTATGAGTCAAACAAAATTAGATATATTAGTGGATATTTTAAAAGACGCGCCGGATGAGGTTTTCATTCAGCCACACAATGTTCCTGATCCGGATGCCATCGCCTCCAGCCTCGGCCTTTACTACTTGCTTTCCCAACGCGGAATTAAAAAACTCGCGATTGTTTATGATCAGGAAATTGAAAAAGCGAACTCCCTAAAGATGCTTGAGATGTTCAATGTGCCAATAGTGAGGGCGGCCGACGCGCATACGCTTGGGACAGAGGACTGGGCGGTGTTAGTTGACGCGCAGAAAGGAAACGCCAATATTACAGACCTTCCCACGGATGAAGTTGCGGCTATTGATCACCATGAATATAAGGGCAACATGGGTTATCGTTTTGAAGATATACGCCCCGACGTGGGAAGTTGCAGCTCGATTATTGCGGAATGGTTTTTTGAAAATAAAATTGAACCGCCCAAAGGAGTCGCGACAGCCCTTCTTTACGGAATTCTTATGGATACCGACAACCTCACAAGAGGCGCCTCGAATTTTGATATTGACATGTTTTACAAGCTCTATAGTCTTTCCGATATTGATATGGTTGTAGAACTTAAAGGAAATGAAATTTCAGTTAAAGACCTGGATATGTACGCGCAGGCGTTTAAGACCGTAGAAATTTACGATGAGCTTGCCTTTTTGCACCTGCAAAACGTGAATGATTCGCTTTTAGGCGCGGCGGGGGATATTGTAGTCAGCATTGCCGGAGTAAACATTGTTGTCGCTTATGCGGTAAAAGAAAAAGGAATAAAACTTTCCGTCAGGAGCATCTGCGACAAAATAAAAGCCAACGATCTTGTCAGGTTTATTGTAGAAGGCTGCGGAGTAGGCGGCGGCCACGATAACATGGCGGGGGGCTTTATTCCAATAGAGAACTTAAACGCCTCCAGAGTGTTGGATACTTTTATTAAGCATCGGGCAATTTTATTTTATGAGAAATCAGGTTAAATTGGTAAGATTCACACAAAAACCCTACTCCCCATTCTTTGTGTAAAATTTTTTCGAAAAATTATAAAAATAATTCGTCTATGTTTAGATGTTGTAAAAAATCATCTAAAAATTTCTGATAATTAATATTCGTTTCTTGCCCCTTAGAAAAATGTATACTCTGGAAGTTTCTCAAATTATTTAATAAATTAGCTATATTGTGTTCATCAAAAATAGTTTGACTGGTGTTATCCCGCTCATTTGTTACAGCTCCAATCAATTTACTGGATACCGCGTGAATAAAATCATTATTACTGCGAATACCGGTATTATCTCCTAATTTTAAAAAAAGCTCGTAATAAAAAACAAAGTGGCATATTTCGTGCGCTAAAATAATTTGAAAAAGAGTTTTATCTACCAAATCAATAAATCTGCTTAAATCTATATATATTGTAAAAGTAAAGCCGGTTCTTCCCGGAACATAGGCAGAATCATCAAATAAAACTCCAAGTACAACCAGATCATTCTGCAACTCTTCTGAAACAATATCGACGGAAAAATATTCCTTTGCGCTAGAACTAATATTTATACCAAAATCCTTTCCAACACAACAAGCAGAATTAGTATCAAAAAATTGACCTGCCAAACATTCTAGCAGGTCATGAAAATAAAGCGGTTGAATCATTTTTGCGCATTACGCCTCTTCTCATGTTCTTCACATAAACGAGATGCGTGCTTCTTAGTCAGTCTTGTAGCCAATTCCAAAGTTTCAAGACTAACTCCACCATTATTATCTGATGCTTGAACTACGTCAACAATCCCTTGTGCCCTTGCGGCGCGTAAAGCCGCCTCTTTGCGTTCTTCAAATGTCTGTTTACTTCCATCCATAATAATTCCTTACCATACTTTCCTTAGATTCCTTAACAAAATATAATTTTCTACCCCTGAATATCTCTCAAAAAATTACACGATATAAATTTACTAAAATATGTAATAATTGTCAATAGCTCAAATATAAAAATTTTGCCGATTTCTTTGTATATTTTCGGCGAATTTTGGGGAATTCTTCGCACAAAAGCCTCACACTAAGAACACAAAGAGAAATCAAAGGTTCTTGTCCGTTATTTTGTCGTGAAGCCTACTATGCTGTAATATCAAAAAATTTAAAAGCAGCGTTTTCTCTTTCATCTTCAGTAAGCCTGAGGTTTTAAGAGAACTCTACTGCGCTCTGGAGGGGATAACCCTCAGCAGAGATGTCCCTGTCGTCATCAATACCCTTGAGGACGTTCTGTACATGGACATGATAAACGACATTTCCTTCGAAATCGGAGGAAAACTGGTTGTCCTAATAGAACACCAGTCCAGCATAAACCCGAACATGGCTCTGCGTTTGCTTATGTACATAGGCAGGGTTTATGAAAAAATCATCGATGATAGGAAGCTCTATTCTTCGGCAATACTCTCAATCCCAAAACCTAAGTTTTTCGTACTGTACAACGGAGTGGAACCGTATCCCGACGAGAAAATAGTAAAGTTATCGGATTTATTCAAGAAAACAGAGGGAACGGAGTTTTCAAAAAGCGATTATCCAGTGTTGGAACTGGAAGTGAGGGTAATAAACATAAACAAGGGAAAAAACGAAAAGATAGCCCGAAAGTGCCAAACCCTAGCCCAATACAGCGCATTTATATCAAAGGTGAGGGAGTTTCTGAAAGAGGGATTGCCTTTAAAAGAAGCGATGAAAAAGACCGTGCAATATTGCAGAAAACATGATATATTAAAAGAGTTAATGGAAAAACACGCCAAGGAGGTAATGAGCATGCTTACAACTGAATGGAACTGGGACACCGCAAAAGAAGTCTGGCAAGAAGAAGCCAGCGAGAAAAAGTGCGATGAAATCGCTCGTAACGCGCTGGATGAAGGGCTTTCTATAGAAACAGTTCAGAGAATAACCGGACTTAATCCTAAAAGAATAGAACAGCTAAGAAAATAATGAGTATGCTTACGACAGAATGGAACTAGTAGTCTGTAACAGTTAAAACTACACAATTATAGGATACAGTCTTTTGAGTTTAATCCGAGCATCGCTGGTAGAAAACTGCCAATCAACTCCTTTTTGAGACTGGTTACGCCGCGTCTGCCAAGCGGCCAGTTCCGCATTCAGGGTCATTAAGTCGGGAATGCGCCTGCCGCCCAAACATTGCGCCGCCATTGCGGACAGCTCAATCTCCGCGATGTTCAGCCAGCTCCCGTGTTTCGGCGTGAAATGCATCTCAAGCCGTTGCGCCAAACGGAACGCCTCATCAGGCGGAAAGGTTTCATAAAGCGAGGAAACGGCATGCGTGTTCAGATTATCCATAACCAATACGATTTTGTTTTCTTGCGGATATTGTTCGTTAAGCAGCCATTGGACGCTATGCGCCCAATCTTTTTTAGTGCGCTGTGGAAAAGCCTGCGCGTAACGCCAGCCTGAAAGCGGTTCGGTAAATATAAATATGCTGCATGCCCCGCCCCTTATGTACTCATAGTCTTCCCGTAACGGGTTGCCATGCCCCATTTGCAGCGGTTCGCGCGTGTCGCCCAGCAATTGGTACGGTTTCTCGTCCATGCATACGACAGGCATGTTTTTATCATATTGGCGGGCGTAAACGGCCAAAACATCTTCCATAGCGGCTGCAAACTCCCCGTTGTATTCAGGCGGGATGCACCATTGCGTTTTCAGGTGAGGTTTAAGTTGCGTTTTTTTAAAAGGCGGCTTATGGTCATATGCGACATAGCGTCGCTGTAACGCAGTTCGACGCATTTGTCCGCCAACATCCGCAACGTCCATCTGGCGTAACCTTTGGGCGCTTTGCCGCATGCCAGCGCTATTATGCGCGCTTCCATTTCTCCTGTTATCTTCGGCGGCACCGGGGGCGTTTCCCTCTTTTTACGCCGCAAAAATCCCGATATGCTTGTTCTCGCCATAAAATCGCGCTTCGCGTCATTGACCGTACGCCGGTTCACGCCTATTCGTTTCGCTAACGCCTCTTGCCTCTCCGGCGTTCTGTCTGCTGACGTGTCCAGAGCAAGAATAATTTTGGCGCGGTTTACCAGCCTGACGCTGCGCACTCCTGTAGTGCTAAACCGCTCCAGTTCGGCCCGTTCCCTCGCGGTTAATCTTATTCGTTTTCGTTTTCCATCCATAAGCAGCATCTCCTCCCTTCTTAATAATACTACTTATGTAATTATTTGTGTGGTTTTAGTTGTTACAATATACTAGGATACCGCGAAAGAAGTCTGGCAAGACGAAGCTCGCAATGTTGAGCGTGAGCAAATCGCCCGCAACGCATTGGATGAAGGAGCTACTGTTGATTTTGTTCAGAAAATAACCGGTCTCAGTTTTGATACAGTAGAACGGCTAAGGAAATAATTCGCAAATACTTCCCCAAAAACTTCACACAAAGGAATGATAAAAAGAAAACAAGGGAAATATGATATAACCTGAAGAGGAGGTATCCTATTTTTTGCGTAAATAGATTTTCCATTTTTCCTTACTTCTTAAAAAATCAAATTTCCAGCAATTTTCTAGCTAGGCTTGTCATAAATTTTGTGTAAATTAGGAATAGAAAAAATAATAGGATTTTCATTTACACAAAAAACCAGATAGGCTCCCAAAGCCTCACACCAAGATCACAAAGGGAGGGGCTTTGTTCGTAATCCCATCGTGAAATACCGCGCATAGCCTTCGGACAAAACCCCCTGATCCCTCTTTCTTTCTACTACAAGCATATTTGTAGTAAATATCTTCGCTTTCTTGGTTCGCTCCTGTTCGTGTGGTTCGTGGTAAATTCTTCCCGATTTAAAGCCCAAAAAAAAGCCGTAGGCGGCTATCCCTGAAGCGCCTACGGCTTGTTTTATTGCGAGACGAATAACTATTTATAAATTATAAAAAGAATATCGCCTGCATTTACTGTCATACCAGTTTCAGTTTCAGTACCAGCTGTTGCAACTAAAGATAATGATACTTGATAAAAAGCTTCGCCGTCTTTATCAGTAAGATTTAAACGACAACCTTTGCCCTGTACTTCGCCATAAGCTCTCGCTGCACTTACATTGGATGCTACTTTATTTCCCCATTTTTCTTTATAAGCATCAAACTTTTCTGCATCACCATCTTTCCATGAAATAACCAACTCTTCACCTGAAGTACTAAGCTTATAACCATAATAGTCACAATCAGGAGAGGGAAACAAACTGTCAGTATAACCTATAGTATCTCTAAGAGCCGTCATTGCAGCAGCATCTACAGGTGCATACTTTACTTCTTCTGTATCTTCGGGGGGCGGACAGCCGAGGAAAACAAAACTCATGACTAGAACCAGTAAACTCGCAATAATTAAACCTTTCTTTTTCATAAATAACCTCCTAATTTGTATTTATAAAAAAACTTTATATAAAAGGCTGACAGCCTTTTTTCACAAAATAACCTCTCACTCCGGATTTTGGATAATTTTCTGCTCGGTATCTTTGTCGAAATAACGGGCTTTATCCATTCTGGGAGTGAATACCGCAGTGTCTCCTACCTTGAAAACGTGGTTAGGTTCGGTGCGGGCTACAAGCGGTTGCGTCGCGGTCGTAAGCCATAAGTGGATGTCGGCGCCTAACGGCTCAACTACCGTTACCTTTAGAGTCATGCTGTTGTTGCTTTCTTTTTCCACATAAAGCATATCTTCCGGGCGAATACCAAAAAATACTTCTTTTCCAATGTATTTTTTAAGATATTCAATATGAGACGGATCCGCTTTAATTTTAAATGTACCTTCGTCCAAAACGATGGAACTGCCTTCTTCTTTTACCTTTACATTAAGGAAGTTCATCGGGGGAGAGCCGATAAATCCAGCTACAAATTTGTTGTCAGGATAATTATAAAGGTGCAGAGGAGAACCAATCTGCTGGACTTTTCCATCTTTCATTACGACGATCTTGTTCGCCATCGTCATAGCTTCCACCTGGTCGTGGGTTACATAGATCATAGTCGCGTTCAGGCGCAGGTGCAGGTCGGAAAGTTCCGCCCTCATCTGTACGCGCAATTTCGCGTCAAGGTTGGAAAGAGGCTCGTCAAAGAGGAATACCTTGGGGTTACGGACAATGGCGCGTCCTACCGCGACACGCTGTCTCTGACCGCCTGAAAGAGCCTTGGGCTTGCGGTCAAGAAATTTTTCGATGTCAAGGGTAACTGCAGCTTCATGCACGCGCCTGTCAATTTCGGCTTTTGGAACTTTTTTGATTCTCAAGCCAAACGCCATGTTTTCATAGACTGACATATGTGGATAAAGGGCGTAATTCTGGAATACCATCGCGATATTCCTGTCTTTGGGCGGAACATCATTCATTTTTTCACTGTCAATAAGGAGATCCCCTTCGGTAATATCCTCAAGACCCGCAACCATACGGAGTGTGGTCGATTTACCGCACCCTGATGGTCCTACAAGAACGACAAATTCCTTGTCTTCAACCGTGATATTGGCGTTATCAACCGCACGAACGCCGCCATCATAAATCTTAGAGATGTTTCTCAACTCTACTTTTGCCATACGCTGGCCTCCCTTTATTGGGTTATTTTATTACAGGCGTTCAAAAAAATAACATTCTTATTGAACACCTGAAAACAATATATCTTCAAATTGTCGTTTTGTCAATGTAATTTGAAAAATTCTGCAAGGGAAAAAAGACGAATTTCGGGAGAAATTCTCATGTGTGTACTTTATTAAGTATCTCTGGATTGTCAGCGGCGTAATTTAAAACATCAGCCATGATGCCGGTATAACCTCTGCCAAGAGCCTTGTATTTTAAGAGGGCATCCGGCTTGATTCTAAGCGCGACTACCGGAGAAGGATTTCGATGTTTTTTCCGTAAATCCCGCGCCATAGCCGCAAATTCAGCGAGCGCATCCGGTTTGGAAGGCGGACATTCAGGATCGTAAACTTTAGGCACTTTTCGCGCTTCCCTGACCTGTTCTTTTGCCAGTTTCAGGATTTCCTTAGGTATTTTTTGTCCAACCTTTATTGTCGATTTGATAGTACCCATTGTAACTCCTCCTCTCATGTTTTTCCGCTTCCCGCGCCGATAAAATACGCGTAATATTTACATCCCCTTCTTCCTGTTCCGTATAAACTACAAAGAAGGTTCTTCCGACTCTACCTATAGTTTGCCATCGTTCTTCGCCTGATGTGTTATTTTCACTTCTGTCAAAACGCCATATTCGCAATGGATCAGAGAACACATACTGTGCAACCTCAAAGCCGATTTTATGCTTTTGTTTGTTCTCGGCGTTTTTTGCTTCATCCCAGACAATAATGCGTTCTTCCACTTAAATAATGTAATACATTTTCGTATCTATTGTCAAGATAATTTCATGACAATAAAACCTAAAAATAATATACTTTATCCATGAAAAGCCGCTACGGTGTCACACCATGGGGAGCGTGGTTCATTGACGTACTTGACAGTTACAAAATGGGGGAACGGCTCGACAGAGGCAGAAGGTACGCAAACGCCGGCAGGGTGCTTTCTCTGGAATTGATCGAGGGCAGGGCAAGCGCGAAAGTCGAAGGAAATTACAGCCCTTTCTACAAGGTTGAAATAAGTTTTCCGCCGCTTGCGGAAGCGGAACAGGTTTACAAGTTAATAGAAGACGACCCGCCTTTGCTTGCGGCAATTGCCGCCGGGGAACTGCCGCAAACTTTTTTGGAAAAACTTAAAAAAAAGGGCATTAACCTTATCCCCCGGCGCTGGAGCGAAATGCGGCGCTCCTGCTCGTGCCCTGATTACGGGGACCCCTGCAAACACATGGCGGCGCTGTACTACATCATCTCAAGAGAAATTGATTCCGACCCTCACGTGCTTTTCAAGTTGAGGGGCATGGATTTGGCGCGGCGGTTCGGAAATGCAGTTGTCCATAAAATCGCGCCGCCCTTTACAATAAAATTTGCCGAAAAGAAAAACGCTCAAGGCCGCCGCGCCGAGACCGAATCTTCCCCTCTTGAATTTGAAGAAATTCCCAATTGCGCGGAACTAATCAGTTCTTTGCTTCCCTCCTCTCCGCCATTCTGCGATATAGACTTTACGCAAGTCACTGCGGAATTTTACCACTACTGCGGCAGTTTCCACGGCTGGCAATCGGCGGAACAAGACGATAAAACATTGGCGGAAACGGAACACGATTTTTCCCGCTCTCATTGGACGGCGCTTTGCCCCGCGCCTGAACCGGGCGCGCAAATATTTTTGCAGGCGCAGGACATTGACGGCGGGAAAAAGCGCTTTAGTCTTCACGAAGCGTTTGACTATTTTGTGCAATTTTCCGCCGAAGACGGAACCGCGTCTTATGCTTTTCTTTTTTATCTTTTTAAATTCTTAAACCTTGTTTTATCAGCCGGAGCTTTCATTCCTTTTGTGCTGGCTGAAGATGAAACCTTAAAAATAGTTTGGCGTCCTTTTGAAACAGTTCCGCCCGTTTCCGCCATCTTAAAAGCAATCGCTTCCCGTGAATGTGGAATGTTCACTGTAAAGGCCGGCAGGAAAAAAGAGCAAGTTATAAGCGGACAAAGCGCGGTTGATCTTCTGTCTTGCGCATTTTTAAACGAATGGATTAGGCGGAAATTTCTGTCTTTTCGCGGCAATTTTAATAAACATGGATCTGATGAAGAATACCGCGAACTTTTGAATCTGTTTTTTCAGGGGTTTCGCATTGACGTTTCCGCTCCCGCTCAAAGGTCACTGCCAACCGCGATTGACCGCTGGCTGTCGGTGCTTCACATTGATTTCTCAGCTTGGCAATACGCCCTTACCATAAAAGAATATAGCGTAAAAAAAACAGGTGGCGGCGCGGACAGCAATACTCTTCAATTCGCCCTTTCCATGGACTTAATTGTCGAACAGGAAGACGGGACAAAAAAAATCCCAATCGGGCAATGCAAGGATTTGGAAGCGTTACGCGCTCCCGTCGCCCTTTCAAATTATCTTCCTGAGATAAAAGATCTAACGTCAATCAAAAAGTCAGGCGGCTCCAATGTGCGCCTGTCCGAAGAGAGGCTTGTCTCTTTTCTGGATTCCGCCGCAGGTCTTCTTGAGCGGCTGGGAATAAAAGTCAACCTTCCAAAAGCCCTCGCAAGAGAATTAAAACCGCGTTTGGTAATAAAGGGGAATCCTTCAGAAAAATCGCTTAAAACTTATCTTGATTTATCCACTTTGCAGGAATTTGAATGGCAAATAGCCATCGGCGATGAAGTGATGTCCATGAAGGAATTTGAAAAACTCGTCAAACAGAAACGCGCCCTTGTCCGTTTTAAAGACGGTTTTGTAAAAATGAATCCTGAAGAATTTTCACGTCTGCTTAAAAAATCAAAAGACGAGACTCCCGGCTTTAACGATTTTTTAAAAGCGCACTTTTCAGGAGACTCCGTTCTCGCCTTCGATGCGCGTGAAACAATCAACAATATTTTCCGCGAGCAAAATTTTTCAATTCCCGCCGCGCTTAAAGCGCAGTTAAGGCCGTACCAAAAACGCGGTTTTAACTGGATATGCTCTCTTTTATTTTCCGGTTTCGGCTGCATACTTGCCGACGACATGGGGCTTGGAAAAACCGTTCAGTCTATCGCCTCAATTCTGCGGCTTAAAGAAGAAGGGCTATTAAAAAACAAATGTCTTGTCGTAGCTCCCGCCGCCCTCCTTGCCAACTGGGAAAGGGAACTGAAGCGTTTTTCCCCCTCACTTCGCGTATCCCGCTATCACGGTAAGAGCAGAGTCATTGACAAAAAGCACGATATATTTCTAACCACTTATCAAACCGCCGTGCGTGACGCGGAAAAATTGAGGAACGAAGCCTTCTCCCTGCTAATTATTGACGAAGCCCACTTAATGAAAAACGCTGACACCCGCATTTCACGCACTATAAAACAGCTTCATTCCCAATACCGGCTCGCGCTTTCGGGAACTCCCGTAGAAAACCGGCTTGAAGACTTACGTTCCCTTTTTGACTTTATCCTGCCGGGTTATCTTGGAGACGCGGCGCAATTTAAAAAGCAATACCGCATACCTATTGAAGTTATGCGAAACCGGCAACAGGCGGAAAACTTAAAAAAGATCACCTCTCCTTTCCTTCTTAGGCGCGTTAAAACAGACAAAAAAATCATCAAAGACCTGCCTGAAAAAATTGTTACCAATGAATACGCCGTGCTTGAAAAGGAGCAAGCCGCCCTGTACGAGAGCGTTGTTTCAGAGTCAATAAAAAAATCGGAAAAAGCCGAAGCTCAGGAACGTTCCGCTTTGATTCTTTCTATGCTCACTGCCCTAAAGCAGATATGCGATCATCCGCGAGTGTTCGACAAAGAAAGCCCCGCCGTAGCGCAACTTTCCGGCAAGGCGCAGCTTCTTGTCACCCTGCTTGAAGAAATTCTCGCGAACCGCGAAAAAGTTTTAATTTTCAGCCAGTACGTGGAAACTCTTGATTGCCTGCGGTTGATTATTAAAAAAGAACTGGGCGAGGCGGCTCTTGTCTACCACGGCGGGCTTGGACAGAACACGTGCTTGAGCCTTGTAGATCAATTTCAAAATGACGTGGCTGCGCGGATAATGCTTGTCAGTTTAAGGGCGGGAGGGCTTGGCCTTAACCTGACTGCCGCAAGCCGCGTTATCCATTATGATCTGTGGTACAATCCCGCCGTTGAAAATCAGGCGACAGACCGCGCTTTCCGCATCGGACAGAAACGCAATGTCTTTGTCCACCGCTTTATAACCAAAAACAGTTTTGAGGAAAAAATAGACGCGATGATTTCCAGCAAGCAAGAGTTAGCTGACATGACCGTCAGTTCAGGAGAGTCCTGGCTCGCCCGGATGACGCATGATGAATTAAAAGCTCTGTTTGATCAGTGAGAAGTGAGAAGTGAAAAGAATTTTTGTTCGTTATCTGCGCGTGAACCAACACGCTACGCTTGCTAACAACAAACTCACTATTCATTGTTCACTGCTCATTGCTCACTATTCACTGCTTTTTACCTTCCGCGTTTTTTCCTAGCCGCGTCAAGATACTGCTTTACATTGGCGTCATTTGGATTAATTTTTAACGCCGCTTCATAATCGGCAATTGCCCTGTTTAAGTCGTTTTTGTTGTCTTCATATACAATACCGCGGTTTACATAGGCGGACGCATATTTTGGGTCAAGTTTTATCGCCTGCGCATAATCCGCAATTGCCTTATCGTAGTCCTGTTTGTTTCTGTACGCATTACCACGGTTGTTATAGGTAACCGCGTCATTGGATTTAAGCTGTATCGCCTGAGCATAGTCCGCGATTGCCTTATCGTTGTCCTGTTTGACGTAGTACGCATTTCCCCGATTGTAATAGGCGTCCGTATTATTGGGAGCAAGCTGTATCACTTGGGTATAGTCCGCTATTGCTTTATCATTGTCCTGTTTACTCCTGTACGCATTGCCACGGTTGTAATAGGAGGACGCGTCATTGGGATTAAGTTTTATCGCTTGGGAATAGTCCGCTATTGCCTTATCGTTGTCCTTTTTGCCGTAGTACGCAATGCCCCGGTTGTAATAGGCATCAGCGTAATTGGGGTCAAGCCGTATCGCCTCGTTATAATCCGTGATTGCCTTATCGAAGTCCTGTTTGTTTCTGTACGCTACGCCCCGGTTGTTAAAAGCTTCCGCGTTATTGGGGTTAAGTTGTATCGCCTGATTATAGTCCGCTATTGCCTTGTCACTGTCCTGTTTGCCGTAGTAGGCAAGACCACGGTCGTTATAAACAACCGTATTATCGGGATTAAGCCGTATCACTTCGTTATAATTCGCAATGGCATTGTCATAATCCTGTTTGCCATAATACGAAAGACCACGGTAAAAATACGCGTCTTCCAGATCGCTATTTATGGTAAGAGCGATGTTAAAAAACTCTATAGCGTCGTCAAACTTACCTTGGGCGTAGAGTTCCTTACCATGGTTTAACGCGTCAATGGCATCTTGAGGGTTAGCTCTTCTTTCCTCTTTGGCAACGTCATGCGTATCTTCAATAATCGCCTGCTCAACTTCCTTAGAATCCTCCTGAGGCTGGCTCGCTACAGGTTCCGGCTCCTTTGCCTTTGTAGTGACACATCCGAACAGCAAAACTGACAATAAAAACAACAAGTAAATTCTTTTCATACTTCACTCCTTATTAACAATACCTGTGAATATTATGGCATTTTTGGTAATAATTACAAGAGGGATGTTTTTGCTTTTTGGTAAAAAACATGATTATTCATCCCCGCACAAACCGCTAAAGTCCGTCTATTAACAAGCCGATACTTTAATCACCGGGAGGGAAAGCCTCTCAAATATCAGACGGTGTGCATAGGGTATTTACCCTGACGTCCAGGCACATCGTCTTTTTTTTTATCCCTAAATAATAGAATTTATTGTTTGAGCGGATACGCAAAGCCTAGCCGGAGGCTAGACGGCTGTGGCATTTATCGCACTGGCGGCCACCTAAAGGCGGACTTGCTTTTATTGGGGACTGCGGCATTTTTTGGTGCTCTCAGCGTGCGGCATTAATTAATTTACACCGCTTACGCGGTGCTTTTTTTGGGCTGTGCACGCTCTGGCGTGGCATGGTAGGCGATCCACACCGTGCGCCTCCGGCTAGGCTTTGCGTATCCGCCTAATCAATATTTTTAGTATTTAGGGATAAAACGGGTGTAGGTAAATAGGTTGAAAAAGTTATATTTTTCGGGTTGAAAAAGTTATATTTTTCGGGTTAGAAAAGTTATATTTTTCGGGTTAGAAAAGTTATATTTTTCGGGTTGAAAAGCTTACATTTTTCGGGTTGATATGTTATATTTAAAGGGGTTATTATGGACAACTATTTAAAACGGTTTGCAGATATTGAACTGCAAAACAGGTTGAAAGAATCAGGAGCTATTCTGATACAGGGGCCAAAAAGTTGCGGAAAAACAGAAACTGCCGTTCAGGCGGCGAAAAGCCTTGTACGCCTTGATACTGACATGGAAATCCGCTCTCAAATGGAATTAGACCCTAAATCTGTGCTGAAAGGGCCTGTTCCGCTTTTAATTGACGAATGGCAGGAATATCCTCAAATATGGAACTTTGTAAGACGCGAAGTTGACGACCGTAAAAAGAAAGGACAGTTTATCCTCACCGGATCGGCCAATCCCGAGGAACGGGCAAGACTGCACTCCGGAGCGGGGCGTTTTTCCATCATTAAAATGCGGCCAATGTCGCTGTTTGAAAAAAACTGGTCAAGCGGAGAGGTAAGCCTTGCCAAAATAATGAATGGCGGCGCGCCGTCATCTAAACAGGTTGAGTTTAGTTTGGAATCCCTTGCAGAAAAAATAATTATCGGCGGCTGGCCGGGAATTATCGGCGCGGGGAGCAAGGCCGCTTTGCGTTATGTGCAAGATTATATCGCGCTTATCGCGGAGGTTGACATTGACAGGTTCGGAGGGAAAAGGAGAGACCCGCAAAAACTTTTGCGCCTGATGCAGTCGCTTGCCAGAAATATTTCCACGGAAGCGTCGCTTTCTTCGCTGGCAAAAGATACTGCGGGAAATCAGGCGCAATTAAACAATGAAACAGTCGCCGAATACCTTGAAGCGCTTGAAAGGCTCATGGTGATTGAACCCCTTCCCGCATGGAGGGCGCATATCCGATCAAGCGACACGTTGCGAAAAGCGCCAAAGCGGCACTTTACCGATCCTTCTCTCGCTACGGGGATTCTTGGCATTTCGCCAAAAAAATTGGCTTCTGATTTAAACTACTTCGGCCTTTTGTTTGAATCCCTTGTTATCCGCGACTTGAGAATCTACGCCGGTTTGCATGATGGAAAAGTTTACCATTACCGCGATTCAAGGGACATGGAAGCAGACGCGATAATCGAGTATCCCGACGGAAAATGGGCGGCGTTTGAAGTTAAAATGGGATTTAGCGCCCAAGACGAAGCGGCAAAGAACCTGCTTGCCTTCGCGAAAAAAATCGATCAGGAAAAAATGGGGCCGCCAGCCGCGTTAACCGTAATTACAGCTAATGGCCTTGCCGCCCGCAGAAAAGACGGCGTTAACGTGGTGCCGCTTTCGGTTTTAACGGCTTAAATTTATTGAAAAGAGTTCTCGCTAAGAGGGAAACCAATTAGCAATTAGCAGTGAGCAATTAGCAATGAGCAATGTTGTTGTTCGTTATCTATGCGTGAGTTTCACGATAAGATAACGAACAAGGATTATTGTCCGAAGGCTATGCGTAGGTTCATTGCTAATTGCTCACTGCTCATTGCTAACTTTGTCTATAATTTTCCATAAACAGCCCTAACCGGCGCATTGCGTCTGTTAGGGTGTCTTTGTCGGGGAGGAAGACTACACGGAAATGATCTGGCTCTTTCCAGTTGAAGCCTGTCCCATGAACAAGGAGCAGGTGTTGGCTGTGCAGTAAGTCCAACATAAATTTTTCGTCGTTTGTTATATTGAAGCGTTTAATATCTACTTTTGGGAAACAATAAAGAGCGCCTTTGGGTTTTACTACGGAAAGACCGGGGATTTCATTGACAAGTTTAAAGGCTGTATCCCTCTGTTCGCGCAATCTGCCTCCGGGAAGAATAAGGTCTTTAATGCTTTGATAGCCGCCAAGAGCGGTTTGAATGCCGTATTGGGCTGGCATATTGGGGCATAGGCGCATATTCGCAAGCATATCAAGCCCATCGACATAATCGGCGGCGCACTTTTTATTGCCCGAAAGAACCATCCAACCGGCGCGGAAACCTGTCGCCCGCCACGACTTGCTTAATCCGTCAAAACTGACTGTTAAAATATCCGGCGCTATTGTGGAAAAGGGAACATGTGCCGCGTCTTCATAAGTGATACGGCTGTAGATTTCATCGGCATATACGATTAAGTCTTTTTCTCTGGCAATCTGGGCAATACCTTCTAATACAGAGCGATCATAAACCGCGCCTGTCGGGTTATTTGGATTAATCACTACAATCGCCTTGGTTTTTGGAGTAATTTTTGAACGAATGTCGTCTAAAACGGGATTCCAATCCGAAGCCTCGTCACAAAGATAGTGAACCGGCTTGCCGCCGGCAAGGGTAACAACTGCCGTCCATAGGGGATAATCGGGCATTGGGATTAACACCTCATCGCCTGAATCAAGGAGAGCCTGCATAGACATTGATATTAACTCGCTTACTCCGTTACCGATAAAAATATCATCGATTCCTACGTCCATTACTCCCTTGGATTGGAAATCCTGCATAACGGCTTTTCTGGCGGAAAAAAGCCCGCGTGATTCCCCATAGGGTTGGGCGTTTGGTAAATTTACAATAATATCATGGATAATTTCATCGGGCGCGTTTATGCCAAAAGCGGCAGGACTGCCTATATTGAGTTTTATAATTTTAAAACCTTCTTCTTCAAGCCGTTTCGCTTCTTTGGGAACTGGTCCGCGTATGTCATAACATACATTTTCCAGTTTTGAAGATTTTTCTATGTTTTTCATTTTACTTAATCCTTGCTAAAAAGCCATTTCCCGGCTTCATTGACGTACTTCCTTATTATGGCAATGTGAATTTCCGCTCCAACTTTATCCGCTTCTTTTTCCCAGTTTTCAACGGTTTTAACCGCTTTTATTACGCGTTGCCGGCTATTTTCCGCTATTTCATGGCATTTATCGGAGTTTAAAGAACGTTTTTCTATTGAATTATGCAAAAAATACGCTGAAAGCCCGGTAATTAAAATATTATCAGAAGAAACGGCTAATGATGAAAAATCCGGTTCGGCCTGATTAAAGTTTCCGCTCAAGAGTTGTGAAAAACTGCAGAACCAACGTACCCACTCTTTATCTTTCTTCTCGCATTTTCCCATGTGCGAGTTAAAAAATGCGGCTGCCTCGGCATGACTGCCGCTTAAAACCCTCGCCGCGCCAAAAATCAGGATGTTTTTATTAACAACAGACGGTTTAGCAAGAATAGCTTTGTTTTCCAATTTTAAAACTGATTGAAAATCCGATATTACCAGATAAGAACTTGCTAAAAGCCGAACATTTCGCCCTGAATACCTGTTTTTTACGTATATTTTATGTTCCAAATAATATGCCAAAGCAGGCCAATCCTCTCGTTCAAGAAGCGAAAAAAGCCGATAATTAATGAAGAAATATATACTCATGCAAGTAAGGAGTAAAGCCATGATAAGCAATAACGGTAAAGTGATGTATCTAAAATTTACCGCATATTCCGATCTAGCCGTTATTAACGGCAAAAGGGCAGTGACCAAAATGACAATAGAGATTATAATGGTAAATGCTATTATCAGGTATTTGAACTTCAATGAAAACGCTCCTACTAATGAATATATTAGAAAGATTGTACTGCGTCAACAATGTTGGGGTTCTAATTTAACCCGGGAGATAGAATGAATGAATGAATATGCAATAAAAGAAATAAAACCCAACTCTTTTTTCTCTAAACCAGTTTATCTTGATAAAGCGTTTATCCTTACCACGCCGGAAATGCCTTTTTCAGAAGAATTGACAAATTTGCTAAAAAAGTGGAATGTTAAGACCGTTTACAGCGAAGGAGATTCCAGCAAAGAATATGCCAACAAAACCGAAGAGCCGGCACCCGCTATCGCTACCGCTACTGCTACCGCTACCGTCCACGAAGAAGGGACAGTTCTTTCCCAGCAATCAGATTCAGACAAGTTGAAAAAGGCGGAAGATTTCTATACAAGTTTCCTTTTCTTCGTGGAAAATATGTTCGTTAAAGCGTCCGTATCCGATGACCTTGAAGAAAAAACCGTATCTGAAAAAATAAAGGAGATAATTGAATACATAAAAGAAGACCGCCGTTTCTTAATGAGGGTAATAAAAAATATCGAACCTGCGGAGGGAAAAAATTATCTTGCCACACATTCTGTACGCTCAACTATAATAGCGATAATAATCGGCACATACCTTAAACTGCCCGGCTACAGGCTGATAGAGCTTGGTGTTGCCGCCCTTATGCACGAGGCGGGAATGTTAAAATTACCGTCCAATATTTATTTAAGTCATAGAACCCTTAATCCTCAGGAACAAAAAGCCATTCTTACGCATCCTATTCTGGGTTACAGTATGCTTAAATCGCTTGATTTTTCGCTTCCCGTATGTTTGTCCGCACTTGAACATCATGAACGTGAGAATGGAACAGGCTATCCGCGAAAATTGTTAAGTGAAAAAATCAGTCTGTATTCAAAGATAATAGCCGTCGCCTGCTCTTACGAAGCGTTAAGCTCTAAGAGGCCGCACAAAGAAGCAAAAGACGGCTACACGGGAATGCTTGAACTTTTAAAGAACGAAGGCAAACAATATGATGACACGATTGTGCGGGCGCTTGTCCTGTCTTTGTCTATTTATCCAATCGGGCTTTATGTGCTTTTATCAAACGGAAAAAAAGGACAGGTTGTAGACGTAAACCCGGAAAACCCCCGTTTCCCGATTGTGCAGATTTTTGGAGAATTTACGCCCGATGGAAAAATAAAGCTGATGCAAACGGCCCCTAATGTTCTGACAATTGTGCGTCCGCTTAACCGCTCAGAGATCAACAACTAACATGACCACTTATCTGCCAATTTCAATATTAGTCACATTTTTACTAATCATAATAAGCGGAGTTTTTTCGTTATTTGATTCCGCATTAAACTTATGCAGAAAAACACGTCTTGAAAAAGAATCTTCAAACCGCTACAAGGCCGTTCTTAAAGCGCTTGAAAGTCCTAACAAATTATCGCTTTCCTGCCGCTTATGGGGCAATATACTCAAGGTTCTTGCCGCTTTTTCTTCCGTAATAATTATACTTTTTATACCTATTAGTTACCGCGATAAATCTTCTATTGCGCCATTTTACGTTTACGCCGCGTTATCTGCAATAATTTTAGGCATAATCATCACATTACTTGGCGACAGTCTTCCTAAATTGCTTTCCGCCACAAAACCGGAAAAAATAGCCGCTTTTCTTCTGCCTGCCATGAAAATTCTTTCCTTGCCAATGATGCCGTTTATTATTCCCGCGATGAAGTTTGCTTCATTTTTCAACTTAAAAGTCCGCCCTGAAATTGACGATAGCAATATTACCGAAGAAGAGCTTCAGGACGAATTGCGCAACACTCTTATAGAAGGCGAAAAATCCGGCATCGTTGAAAGCGGGGAACGCGGTATGGTAGAAGGCGTTTTCTATCTTGGCGACCGCCCTTTACGCGCTTTTATGACCCACCGCTCCGAGATTCAACTGCTTGACATTAACGCCCCTTATGATGAAATCCGCGAAAAGGCTATTGAGTACCGAAAACAGAAATGCTTCCCTGTTGTAAATGCCAGTCCCGACGAGATTGTCGGCGCGGTTTACACTGAAGACATAATCCTTGATTATCTTCGCAGCGCGCCTGTCGGGTTACGCGCAATAATGAAAAAAGCGCAGTTTGTTCCCGAAACCATGCCCGCCATTAAAGCGTTTGAATCTTTTAAACAGGGACAGTCAAATTTCCTGTTTGTCATGGATGAATACGGCGGATTAGCCGGCCTTATTTCCATCACGACGTTAGTTGAAGAAATTGTAGGTGAACTTTCCGCCCCCGCCGCCAAAGAACAGCCTCTTCTGCGCCAAGAAGACGGAAGTTTTCTTGCTGACGGCACTCTTAACATTGACGACGCGGCGAAAGAATTGGGCCTTACAGGTTTTGATGAAGAAAAAGATTTTCACACCCTTGCCGGCCTAATTCTTAACCTTGCCGGAGAACTCCCCCACGTCGGCGACAGCTTTAATTACCAAGGATATAAATTTAAAGTTATTGACAAAGATGGCAACAGGATAGATAAAATCTTAATTACTAAACTTAATACGTAAAGACCTCACACAAAGATCACAAAGGTACAAAGATCACAAAGAGGGATAAGGGGTTTTTGTCCGAAGATTAAGCTTGAGCTTCACTATAAGATTACAAACAAGAACCCAGATTCTTCTTCGTGATCTTCTCTTCCTTAGTGTTCTTTGTGTGAACCCTTGCGAATTAAATCTCAGGGACGCAGACTTTGCCCATATACAATTCTTTGGGATTTACCCTAATCTTCAACTTCTTTTCCAATGAAGAAAGAAGACGCATCTGTGTTTCATCGCCGATTGTTACCATTATGCCGCGCTTTCCGGCGCGTCCTGTTCTGCCGCAACGGTGTATGTACGCTTCACTGTCGGCGGGAACGTCAAGGGCGATGACATGGGTAATATCGGGAATATCTAAACCGCGAGCGGCTAAATCTGTGGAGACAAGCACGTCTACGCTCCCGCCTCTGAATAAATCGAGCGCCTCTTTGCGTTCCGCGCCGGAGAGGGGATTTTTCCCTATTTTCCCAAAAAGTCCTGCGGCTGGAACATGGTGGTATTGGAGGCGCGAAAGGACTAACGCGGCTTCATCGCCCTTGCTTGTGAACACCAGCGCTTTAATGCGGGATTTTTTTGTTTTAATGGCGGCTAACAGTGAGCGCAATGTTTGATCTTTTCGCCGCTTTTCGCTGAAAATAGCCCAGTGTTCAATTTTATCGCGCAGGATTTCATTGTCTTCGGATTCAATAAAAGAGACTCCCCTGCCCTCCCCTTCGCCCAAAAAAACGGTTTGTATTTTTTCCGTGTTTTTTTTATTTAGCGTTGCGGAGCAGGCGGCTAGAAGGATGTTATTTGCTTTAGCGAATTTGCGAATTAGCGAAAACAATTCCGTCGTGTCATTTATCATCTCATCGCTTATAAGACGGTCGGCTTCGTCAAAAATCAGCGAATACAAGTTATTCAATTTAAGGATTTTTTTTTGGGCAAGAAGAAGGAGCCTGTTTGGGTTTCCCACGACAATATCAGGTTTAGTCTTTTTGAAGTTTTCAATTTGACGGTCAAGACTGATGCTTCCAATCGCCAAGAAAGAGCGGATTGGCGAACCGTCTAAAAGGAAATCCAGCTCCGATGAAATCTGGGAACAAAGTTCCAAAGTAGGCGCTAAAATCAAAATTTGCGGTCCAAAGGTTGGTTTTTCTTTTTCCATTAAACAAGATAAAATCGGCAAAAGATAGGCAAAAGTCTTGCCCGTCCCGGTAGCCGATGTAAAAAAAACGCTTTCACCTGCGGAAAGACGGGGAATCACTTTACATTGAATATCAGTTGCTGTTTTTATGTTACGTTTTTCAAGACATTTAATAAAACACGGCGCAACGCCCAATTGCTCAAAATTCATCGTTTATTTTACCCAATATATTGATTTACTTCAATTGTAAAAACTGACATAATGGACTTGTATAAGGAGTATAATCATTTTATCTTTTTTATTGGGATTTATCTGCACTATAGGATTTTATCCCCTTTTTTATAAGATGAATAAACCGGAGTCCCGCCCGCAGTCTATCGCCCTTTTGGCGGCAGTCATTCTGAGCTATCCGTTTTATCTGTTATTTAATGATCTTTATTTTTACGGGAAAGTTGAATCTCCCTCATTTATTGATGCTACTCTTATTTTTATCGCTCTTTGTCTTCTTTCTTTTATTTTGTTGGGCAAAAACCGTTTAAAAGCGCTTATAGCCGCTTCTTTTATTTTCAGCATAATTAATTTGGCGCAATTTCCCATTATTTATTTTTTTGCCGTTTTTATTTACCCTGTAACTGATTTATCAGATTTTATGGAAGCGACATTGAAATTCCCGCAATTATATTACGGCTCGCTTTTTTTCAGCAGTACTATAATAACTGTTTGTTGTCTTCTCGCCGCGCGTTGGCTGCGCAACACAAAGTCAAAACCGCCTCTTAATCTTTATATTATTTTTAATTTACTGTTTATTTCTTTCACTTTAATAGTTCTCTCATGGTGGGAAGATTTTGCGCTGGTAATGTCGTCTTTTTTATTTTCTCTTTTTATGGGAATGCTTCTTATTGTAGTACTAATATTTTTATTTTACCTGTATACCCGCTTAACTGCGGATATTCTATCCGCCGATAATTTACCACCCGTTATACACATTACAGAAACCCAAATATCAACCGCTAAAAATGACAAATATACGCCTTTCATTCATCTTTTAAGCAAACGCGAATTAGAGGTAATAGAAGCGATACTTGCCGGTAATGTCAGTTATAAAGAGCTTTCAAACGCACTTAATATTTCAGTTAATACGGTAAAAACCCATTTAAAACATATTTATCAAACTACAGACGTTTCTAATATTGCGGGGCTTTCATCCCTTTTTTACGGTTATACATACAATCACCCATAAATCACCCGACAATCACCCAAAAGGGTGATTAAATTACGCGTCTTTTCTTCTATATTGTCTACAAATAAACAAGGAGGAGCGCATGAAAAGGAGATATGATTTACTTAATAATGTTTTAAGCGATATAGAAAAAGGCATCAGGGACGATATTAATTCGGATGTCATTGCCAAAAAACATACTCTCTCGGAAGGTCATTTGCAAAGACTGTTCAGATTAGCGTATAATCAGCCAATAGGACTTTACATTCGTTCTTTTAAATTAACGGCAAGTATTAATGATTTGCTTAATACCGATTTAAATATTCTGGATATTGCGCTTGATTATGGATTTAATTATGAGCAATCTTATATAAGAGCTTTCAAACGCCAATTCGGAATTACGCCTGGTAAACTTCGCAAAAATGGAAAATTTAAACCGGAAGGGATAAATGCTTGTTTTTTACAAAATAATTCCGATAATAATAAAAGTTTTTCATATAATAACGGGTAAAATAAAGGATTGTATAATGGTAAGGTAATTTTTACTTCGCGTACCTTAATATTTCTATATTCTTTCTTTAATTCTAATAACACCATCCAATATTTAAACCTATGCCCAAACCCCATGATATTTTTAAATCATTACTGCCAGACCCGCTTAAATTGTTGCGATTGTCAGTTATTATGAATGGAAAGCCAAAACCAATAATTGGTTCAAAGAAAAATCCTTCGCCAAATATAAATTTCCATCCTCCTTTGGCGCTTATTTTCATTGTATTAACAACCCAATCATTACTTTTATCGTTATTCCAAAAAAGACCGTATCCCAAACAAATATCCGCAAATAATTTCCCAAAAGACGTTTTAAATGGATACCAACGCCCATGAGCCTCGAACGCAAAATAATTCCAGTCATGATATGAATAACTGAAATGCCCCAATACTGAAAACATATTATGAATAGACCATTCATAACTTGCCCCAATACCAAAACCGCCCGTACTTAAATCCCATATCAAAGTCCCAAAATCAATTGAAACTGCGCTTTTTTGTATAGTTGATCCTGAATTTAAATTAAATTGTCCATTATTATTTTCCTTTGAAAATATTCCTACATTTGCAGTTATTGCCAAAACAATGATTAAAAAATATTTTTTCATACAAATATTATTCCTTTATTTTAATAGTTAGAAATAATGTTTATTTAAAAACAAACTTTGCAAATATTGAAAATCCGGTAATTGTTGTTTTAGTTTCAATAAAATAATCCAATAAAACCTCACCGCCAATCAAGAATGCCATTCCTGTCATTGATAAATCAAAATCGTATGCCGCTGAAAATATAACGCCAAAAGGATCAGTATTAAAAATTTTTACATCAGAATTATTTGTGTATAAAACTATTTTGCCAAATCTTAAATCTGTTCCAAACTGCAAATATTTCATAGAAGGTAACGGATAAAATCTTACGCCTAAACCAAATAAACAGGTATTTATTTGCATATAATCGGAATATTTATATAATTTGACGCTAAATCCAGGAAGAGTTCCAACAATGTAAATATTTTGTAATATAGCCCATCCAATATTAGCGTCTATAGACATGGCTATATTGTCAAGTACATTATCATCATTTATTTCAGTTAGATCATTAATTACCATACCAATGCCCGCGTCAATATATAAACCGCGATTTCTTTCATTTGTTTGCGAAAAAGCCGTATAACTAATAACCATAAAAATTACAATGACCATCAACAACTTAAATTTCATAAAGCCCCCTTATTAATAATTAATATCAATTAAAACGTTATTAAACAAACCATATTCACTTTTCATGTGATTTTTCCAAAATCGCCTGCTAGTGAGAATATATAAGAAAAGTCGTGAAATATAATCACCTTTTTGGGTGATTGTCGGGTGATTTTGGGGTGATTTAAAAAAATAATTTTAAATATATTTGCCAGCACGGGAGCGGTATTGTTTCTTTTAACTGTACAGAGAAAAAAAATGAAGGTAGTATTAGTAAACGGAAGCACAAACGCCAATGGAACCTGAAGCAAAAAGATTAAAATTCGGCGCGTGTATTGTCAGTTGCAGAAGAGCAGGTTCAACCGCCACATTCGATCAATTAATTAAATATTTTACTATTTCGCAAATGCCGGTCGTATCGTCTTGTTATTGGAACGGCATTCATGGATATACTCTAGAAGACGTATACGCCGATAAAGAAGGCGTGCGCACATTAACAATACTGGCAAACAATATGGCATATCTTATCAAATGCAAGCAACAAAGCAGTATTGAACTGCCGGAAGAACCGCCATTGGTCATGACAAATTTTATCCGCTGATCATGGAAAAATGATTAAAAATGTTAATTTTTCTTCCTGCCTTTTTATTAGAATATATTGATATATATTCAGGCTTAAAGTCCGATTAGTAAAAAGGGATATTTTATGAATAGAATTGAAACTGTTAAAAATCATTTCGAGGAAGAAGCGGAAGAATTTGACAAAACCATATTAAAATTAATTCCCCATTATAACGAAATGATTGAAGCGTTAGTTCTGGCAATTCCATTTGAAAAAAACAAACAAATTAATGATATTGACTTAGGTTGTGGTACGGGAACAATCGCCCATGAAGTAAAAACCGCTTTCCCTAATGCTCATATCTCATGCTTGGATATTGCGGAAAATATGATAAAAATGTCTCAAATAAAATTAGGTGAAAATATTAATTATTATGTAAATGATTTTTATAAATTCAATTTTGATAAAAAATACGATGTTGTAATATCCTCTTTGGCGTTGCATCATTTGGCAAATGATGAAGACAAGAAAATGTTCTATAGAAAAATATATGACGCATTAACCGACAATGGCGTTTTTTATAATGCCGACTTGGTATTGGCTTCAAACAGCCATTTACAGGATTTGTATATGGCAAAGTGGAAATCATTCATGGAGAAAAATGTCCCTTTAGATGAAATTGAAAATAAATGGATCGAAAAATATAAAGCGGAAGACAGACCAACCAGTTTAATGAATCATATTAATTGGTTAAAAGAGATAGGATATAAGAACATAGACATTGTGTGGAAATATTATAATTATTGCGTTTATGGCGGTTATAAATAATTAATATTGACATATTCAACAGAATTTACGGACATCAGGGGGACGCAATTAATTCAAGTTAAAGAGAAAGGCAAGGTTGTATGTCCATTTGTGCAGAATGGACATCATTATTTTATTGGCGTTTCCGTCGATACGGCAAATAATGAAAATTCTCCAAATTGGACAAATGTTGAAATAACCGCTAATGTCCAATATGATTCCCAAAAATACAGATATGCCGTTACCATAAAAGTAGATAATAATGGCTCAATTGGATATCACGAAGGGGCAAATAATAAATTGACATGGGAATTTATGCCAAAAATGATTGAAGATTTTAAAAGGGATAACATAGAGATAAGCGGCAATTTACCCGCCTATGTTACCGCTTATTGTAATATCAATTTTGACGATTTATTGTGGATTGTAGGCGTTGTAACCAGTAAGGAATTTATGGTTTCTTTATAAATAATTTTATATAAATCAGGGAGCGCAACCAATTAATGATTGGACGGTACCGTATCAGCGGCGATAAACTCGCAACTTTGGCCGGAGAAAAAAAGTAAAAATAAATTCAAAAATAGTATGATAAAAATGATTAAAAATGTTCATTATTAATAAGCCTAAAATGTTATTCTTTGATATATTTGGGTAATAATCATAAAAAAGGAGAATTTAATGTGCACTTGTTTTATAAATAGAGGAAATGATTTAATAATGGCGATGAATTTCGATAACAATGGTATGTCATTCGAATTAAACTCAAATAAAAAAGCATTTATTGTAGATATTAATACAAGTGCCGGGAAACAGCCATCATTTGGAATAAGTGCAGAAAAAACATTTGTAAATAATTTGTGTGTGGATTCAAATGGGAAAGGATTATATAAAAGAATGAATAAAACACGCACATTGAATATTTATTTAGTTAAAGATTTACTTGAAGGAAAAATTAAAATAAATGATCTGGATAATTATCTGGAAAATATGGAAATTGTAAATGCCCCCAATCTTTGTACTCATAATTTTATTGCGGATAAAAACGGAAATGTTTGGATAATTGAACCCGGGAGGGGAAATATTAAAAATAAAACGAATGAATCGCCATATTATATAATGACGAATTTCTCGCTTGTTGATTTTAACGCAGGTAAGAAATATAATGATAATGGCTTTGACAGATATATGAAAGTTAAGAAATATTTGGATAAGAATAAGAATATATCTGTAAATAGTGCATTTGATATTCTTGAAAAAGTAAAACAAACAGGAGAATGGAATACAGATTTATCATTTGTTTATTCAAAAAATGATAATAAGGTTTATTATTGTTATAATTCTGATTTTAAAAACATATTGGGATGTAAATTATGATCGATATAAAACATTATACAAAATTATTCTTCAATGAGGAAACAGGCAAGGAAAGATATGGGTTAATTCGAAAAGAAGCGGAAAATTTCTGTAAAAATAACTCCATTGAAAATTGTTGGGATGTTGCAATGGAATGTTATAATTGTGAATTATATTACATTCAAGCGTTTGGTGTTTATATTATGGGAGTTATCGCACACAAACAAAAGAAAGTATATAATTTTTTGAAAAACAAAGTAAGTATAAACCCCTCATGGCAAGTTCAAGAATTCTTGGCAATGGCATTTGATAATTATTGTAAAAACATAGGTTATGAAAAATCATTGGAAACAATTTACGAGTGGTTGAATAGTAAAAATAAAAATAACAGACGGGCCGTTACTGAAGGGTTAAGAATATGGACAAATAGACCATATTTTAAGGATAATCCCAAAGATGCAATAAAAATATTATCGGAGCATAAAACAGATGAAAGTGAATATGTAAGAAAATCAGTTGGAAACGCATTAAGGGATATAAGTAAAAAATATCCCGAATTAATAAAAAGCGAATTAAAGAAATGGAAATTGGATATAAAAGAAATAAATCAAGTATATAAATTGGCAAGTAAATTTGTTCAATAATTTGAAATTAATATTTTATATAATAAGGATAGACTATGTTAATAAAAGAGATTATAATATAAACTTAATGCCAATTTCAACGGTTGTTGAAGGGTATTATGAGAGTCGGCAAAAAATTATGCCGGGAAGCTCACAGATATTAAACGGAGCTGTCCAATAAGTTTGAATTCTACCACGAACCACACGAACAACAACAAGATATGTGCAAAAAGTTCGTGATTTTCGTGTGGTTCGTGGTAAAAATTTTCTTTTTGGACAACCCCCAGTAATCTTGAGAAATATTTAGGAGGCGAATGATGTTGTTAATTATTGGTTTTTTATTCATGGTTTTTATTTTTACTATTGTGGGCATATTATCAGGTGCTGCCGCAATATTTATCGATCTGCCGTCAGCTTTACTAATTATTGTTCCTTTGATTTTTTTCTTTTTAATATCAAAAAGCGGAAAAATTTTGGGTGAATATATCAAATCAAGTTTCAAAAAGGAACATATTTACACGGAAGCTGAACTTTCATCTCTTTCTACGGCGTTAAAAAACACAATAAAATTTATCTTCACATTAGGCGGGTTTGGTTTTATGACAGGACTAATTGCCAGCCTTGCCTTCTTGGAAACATCTGATAAATTAGGTCCTAATATTGCAATCGCTCTAATAACGGTTTTATATCCGATTGCTATAAGTTGTTTTGTTTTTTTCCCTGTTAAGGCATGGGCAGAGAATAAAATTAATATGCTTAGACAAAACGGCGAACGTTCAAATGTCATATAACGTTGGTAACAGTATGCCGCCCTTTTCGGGTGGCTTTTACTGCCGAAGTTTTATACTTATTAAAATATTAATACTATGACTATGCGCATTGTTTGTTTCAATGGCATTTTCTTGTTGTAACAGAGAAAAAAAAGTAAATGTTGTTTCAGAAAATGTTTCCCAAAATAATTATTTACACATACAAACAGTACATTCTTCTGAAGTGATTGGAAAGCAAATTTTTGATAATCTGAAAACACTGAATTCAAGCGTTTTATTTGATAATGTTAAAGACGGAGATAGTCTGCACTCAAGCTGTTACATGGAAGAAGAAGAAAGGCTTTATCTGGATATGAAATGGAAAGCCCCACAATACGGTTTGTTTGATTGGAATAATATTGAATTTTTAGATTATCATTATAATGATTTTCAAATAAAAGAAAGAAAATATATTAATGGCTGTCTCATTGTAAAAATAAAATCAAAAATGCAACATTTTGTTGTCTGTCTTTTACGGAACACTAGGCCTACGCTCTCTGCAATGTTTTGCTCCAGCAAATATTTTTGCGCCTGTGAAAATGCTTCGCTATTTTCCCCACTAGTATCTTGTAACAGTTAAAACTTTACAAGAAGACTTAACGCAGAGGCGCAAAAAACCTATGGAATTAGCGTAACGGCGAAGGTTCACCTATTGATGAACAAATTCCAAACGCCCGGCGCCGAGCAGATATCTCAAGATGAATAAACCGCCATTAAAATCCTTAATTTTTAACGCTATTTTGCCGTTTTTCATGTGTTCATTTTACCTGAAAAAACCACAATTATCAAGCAATTTTCTCAATTTTTCAAAATCAACTTAAAAAAGGATGACTTTACCATAATTGCCGCCCTAATCTGATATCTTGACAAAACATTAAGAACAGATAATAAATTATAAATAAAGAATAAAAAATGATAAAAAGACGCTTAAAAATAATTAAAACTTTTCAAGCTATTAAAATACTTCTATTGGTTTCTTCTATATTATCATGCGCGATGAGTTCAGGCGCATACAAAGATATTGACCATGCTATCGACAGTGATAATTTCTCTGAAGCAGTTGACGTAATTGTAAAAAGACAGAAAAGCAATAAGGTTATTTACTCGCAAAAAAACGCTATTATGCTCTTTTTGGATAAAGGCATGCTTGAGCATTACGCCGGAAATTACGCCGCTTCATCGGCGGATTTGCAAAATGCGGAACGCCTAATAGAAGAAGCTTACACCAAAAGCATATCGGAAGGTTTTTTATCCTACATTGTCAACGATAATGTAAAAGAATATCCGGGCGAGGATTTTGAGAATATCTATATAAATGTTTTTAACGCGCTAAATTATTACAATAGAAACAACATAGAAGGCGCGTTAGTTGAAATCAGAAAATTAAGCAACACAAACGGAAAGTTGGATATGCTTTCACGAAAATATGATTATAAAGATCCAAAAACAGGCTCCAGTTTAAATGATATGGTAAATAATGAAACGGGGATTAGCGGTCTTCCAGACGCAAAATCCGTAAATTTTTCCAATTCCGCGCTTGCGCGTTATCTTGGGGCGCTTTTTTATCAAGCTGATGGAAACATGGACTCGGCGCGTATTGAATTTAATCAGGTTTACAGGGCTTATTCGACTCAAAAAAATATTTACAGCGGCGACGTTCCAAAAGCCGTAGCAGACGCGCGGGACCTTCCCGCTGGAAAGGCAAGGCTTAACATTATCAGCTTTACAGGATTATCTCCGGTAAAAGAAGAACAGACTGTTATTCAATACCTTCCGTTTCAACACCCTATACTGCAAATTGCCACATTTAAGCTTCCAGAGATGGTAAAAAGACCGAGTCAAATAAACAGAATAGAGGTGGAAATTAACGGCTCAAAAAGATTTGACCTAGAATTGCTTGAAAACATGGGAGATGTAATTCAAGAAACTTTTAACGCCCATTATTCAAATATGCTTATTAAAACATATATCCGCACTATTATAAAATATGTCGTTGCCGATGTGGCGGCGATGGCGGCTGAAAACCAGAATGACTCATTGGCGGGGTTCTTGGTGGCAGTTGCAGCAAGGCTGGCAATGGACGCTTCGGAAAGGGCCGATACAAGGATGTCCCGCTATCTGCCGGACAGGGCTTATATCGGCGGAATAAATATTGACCCTGGAACATATTCTGTTATAATAAAGTATTGTAATGGAAATAAAGCTGTTTACAGCGAAGAATTTTCAAAAGTAACCGTAAAAAGCGGCAGACTTAATCTTTTACAGTCTGTAAAATTAAAATAGGAGATATTGACATGAAAAAAACATCAATCGTATTGTGCGTGCTTTTTTTACTTTCCTCTTGCGCGACAACAAGCGTTAAACGCGTAGAGTCCGGCAGCCAAAATGATTTAAGCGGCTATTGGAACGCCGTTGACGTTAAAATTGCCTGTGAAAGTTTGATTAACGACTGTCTTTCCAGCGCGAGAGTCAATCAGGAAATAAACGCGAAGAAAAACAAAAGACCTGTTGTTATTGTCGGCAGGTTTAAAAACGCAAGCGACGAACAAATCGACACGGAAATTATTTCCTCCACTATGGAAACCGTAATCTTTAACAGCGGCAAACTTGATTTTGTAGCGGGCGGCGACATAAGAGACGCTCTTCGCGCTGAAAGACAGGATCAGTTGGGGAACGCGAGCGAAGAAACCGCGAAGAGTATCGGAAAAGAAACAGGCGCGGATTTTATGCTCACAGGTTCGTTAAGAACAATAGTTGACAGAGATGGAAACCGCAGTATTAGAACTTATTTTGTTACGGCGGAACTTACCAATATTGAAACTAACGCGAGGCTATGGATAGGTCAGAATAACTCTATTACAAAAGTTATTACAAGGCCAAAAAATAAATTTTAAAAAACCCCTAAAAAACCTAACTTTGGTTTTTAGAGGTTCACTTTAACTCAAAAAAGGAATCGCCGTTAATCGAAAAAGAATGTGTTTCGTCTATATCAAGGCCTATTTTTTCACGGACGGAATCTGAAATAAAAGCTCTAGGCTTGTAACGCGATGTTTTTGTGACAAGAGTTCTGGCTTTTACCGCAGGGCTTCCGCTTACGGAAAATCCGGTCTCGGGTGACCATGAAAAAGCGCAAAGACCGGCGTCTATGCCGAACTTCCATGTAATTTTTTCTTTCTGTAACAACCGCCTTACAAGGGCGCAGGCTTTATCGGCGGGATGGTAAGACATGGCAATAGGCTGCCCGTCTTCAGCCCACTTGTGGGCGGTTAATTTCGGCTGAAGCTCAAGAGGGGAACCGTAACAGGCAAGTATCGTGTCTCCTTCAAACCCCGCAATAACGGCTCCTGAATTGAAAAGTATTTTTTTCGCCAACGCGTAAAAAGCCCTTTTCATTTTTCCCGCGTCTTTCGCCGCCTCTTTTTCCTCTTTGTCAAAAAGATTTACGTCTTTTATCGCGATAACCGCCGCGTAAGAAACATTAACTTCCGAAATGCCGGGTCTGCCGTAATTTATCAATTTCCGCAAAACATCCTTGGAAACTGCCGTTCTGTAAGCGGAGCGGAAAGTCCGCGCCCTGTAATTTAAGTAGGAGCTTTTACAATAAAATAACACAAAAGTAGAAACTAAAGACGATACCAGAACTATAAGCGGATCCATCCAGTAAGAATAAAAAATAAAAAGCCCGCTGTATATTGCCGCAGATAATACGCTGAAAATAACCCCGAAAATCAACAGGACTAAAGGCCGCATCATAAAAATAATTATTAATATGGCAAAAATTGCGGCAATTGATATAAATATCACATAACGCTGGTTAACCGGTTTTATATGGCTACCCGTAATAAGTGCGTTTGCGAGCATGGCGGAATATTTTACGCTTGGCTCGTTTCCCATTATACAAAGGGACAACTCAAGCTCTTGTTTTAACTTTAAATGGCTAAAAGACAATTCCGCGTACGTTTCGCGCATTAACGCGAATATATTCGCCAATTCATTTTTTGCACTGATTAAATTTTCAAGCTCCATTTGTTTTGACGAATCCGTATCGGCGATTAACTCTTCATAGCTGCTTATAAGTTCCGTTTCCGTAGGACCGGCAAAAAAATCATCAAGGCTTTTAAAATAATTCGCCCTTGCGGCTATCCACGCCGAACGGTTTTCGCTGTTAGGCGATTTAATTAAATCTTCCAGAAGCGCCCCTGAGTATTCGCCGAGGAACAGCGGGATTTGCTCAGGTAAAATTGAAGAGAAAACCTTTAATTCGTTTGCCTGCGCCAGAATATCAAGCATGGCGTTTCCCGCTTCTTCATATTTGCGAAAAAGTTCGATGTCAACGCGGCGAAAATCGCAGTTCCACGGCGTAATAATATTGCCGTCGTTATCCATCGTTATATCCAAATCTTTTCCGTCATGCCCGCGCAGCCATAAAATCAGTTTTTTATCGGTAGTTTCAATCTGCGAAATCGCATAACGGTTTTTCAAACTTGCGAACAAAGGATGTTCAAAAGACCCGTCAATTTCAACAGGCATTACGCGCCTTAATTTTCCGTCTTTATCCAACTGCGGTTTTGAATACGCGTCAAGATAATTGCCAAAGACGGCGACTGAACGCGCCAACTCCTCGTCCCTGTCAATTAAAATTTTAATCAGGCGTTCTTTGCCCTGCTGCGCCGACTCCACCACATGCTCCACAAAAAGCGGAGCCTCCTGCGGCGGAACAAACCCCATACGGATGCCTTCAAACAGGTTACGGATATTTGATCCTAGCTGGTCGTATTCATTGACAAAAAACATTCGGATATCCGCTTCAGTCAATGTTATAGGCGTTGTAGAAGGCGAAAGCCTGCCCGACAGAACCAAATTGGCGGCTTCCATCTCAGTTAAGGTTAAAAGGACTGTAAAAAAATCACTGCCTTCTATAAATTCATCAGTTTCGATAATTAAAATTTCGGTGGATACTGCCGGTTTTTTATAGTTTAATAGAAAATCATAATGCGGACCCAGCCTGGGGCCTGAAAGCAAATAATTAAGCAGAAAAACCATTCCCACGGCGCAGGCAAGACTGCCAAGAAACATCAATATTGAAATTTTAAATGAAACACGCGCAGGCATATATAATTTAGGCATATTATAGTAAAATAAACAAGTATGTTTTGTTTAAGGAGAGGATTATGGCGAAGAAATTTTTGGATGAGAATTTTTTACTTGAGACTGAAACGGCGCGTGGATTGTACAGGGCTGTTAAGGACGAACCTGTCTTTGATTACCATTGTCATCTTATTCCGTCTCAAATTGCGGAAAACAAAAAGATGGCCGATATTGCGGACGCGTGGCTTTCGGGAGATCATTATAAATGGCGGATGATGCGCGCTATGGGCATCGAAGAAAAATACATTACAGGCGACGCATCCGGTTATGAGAAATACATGGCGTGGGCGCGTACTGTGGAAAATTTAATCGGGAACCCGCTGTACCATTGGACGCATCTTGAACTGCAACGTTACTTCGACATTTACGAGCCGCTTACGGAAAAAAGCGCTCCGGCAATTTGGGAAAAAGCAAACGCTCTTCTTCAAACGCCGCAATTATCAGTAAAAGGCATTTTTGAAAAAATGAAAGTTTACGCGGTAGGCACAACTGACGATCCTGTCGATTCGCTTGAATATCACCGCGCCATCGCCGGAGGCACAGCCCCAATCGGGAAAATAGGGACAAAAGTAATTCCATCTTTCCGCCCCGATAAGGCTCTTGAAATTACCGATACCCATTTTATAGAATACATCATATCGCTGTCTGAAACAAGCGGGATAAATATTAAAACTCCAGATGACGTTCTTGCCGCTCTTGAAAAGCGTTTGGATTTTTTTATATCAATGGGCTGCCGCGCTTCTGATCACGGCCTTGAATATGTTCCATACATTGAAACATCAATTAAAGATGTTGAGAAAACTTTTAAAAAAGTCATGGCTGGAAAAGACGCGTCAATCGAAGAAGCGGACGCTTATAAAACGTTAATGCTCGCTTCTTTGGGAAATTTGTACGCAAAGAAAAATATTGTAATGCAGCTTCATCTTTCCTGTATCCGCAACGTGAACACGAAGCAATTAGTTAAATTGGGAATAAACACTGGATTTGACGCCGTTCATGATAATACGTTATGTGAAAATCTTTCCGCCATTCTTGACCTTATGAGTCTTGGCGGCGATAACGCAAACGGCCTTCCAAAAACTATTCTCTATTCGTTAAACCCCAAAGACTACTACCCTCTTGCGACAATCATGGGCGGTTTTCAGGATTCAACCTGCGCGGGCAAAATGCAGTTGGGTTCAGCGTGGTGGTTCTGCGACAACAGGGACGGCATGGAAGAGCAGATGCGCGTTCTTGCCAATTTAGGAATGTTGTCCGCCTTTGTAGGAATGTTGACGGACAGCCGAAGCTTCCTCTCATACCCGCGCCATGAATACTTCCGCCGCATTATGTGCAATTTAATCGGCAAGTGGGTCGAAAACGGCGAGTATCCCAATGATACGCAAAAACTTGAAAAAATTGTTAGAGATATTTCATTTGGAAACGCTAAAAGGTACTTTGGGGAGTAGGGAGTGGGGAGCGAAGTTAGCAATCTTAGCGTGTTGACTTCAAGCTTAGATTGCTTACAACAATCCCTACTCCCCACTCCCTAATAACTCTATCTCTGTATCCGCGCTGAGCCGCCCTTCGCGAAGGCTTCTACTTGATCAAGACTGAACATCGACGTATCTCCGGGAGTGGTGGTTACTAACGCGCCGTGCGCCCAGCCTAGCCTTAAAGAGTCTTCCGGTGATTTGCCTGATAACAGTCCGTAGAAGAGGCCAGCGGCAAAACCGTCGCCGCCGCCTACGCGGTCGTATACGTCAAGTTCCGCCGTGGGGGCTTGATATGTTTTGCCGTCAAGCCACAGTACCGCGCTCCATGAATGGCGGTTGGTGGAATGAACTTCGCGTAACGTGGTGGCAACCGCTTTTATATTGGGGAAGTCTTTTGTTACGCTCTCCATCATGCCAAAGAAAGCGGAAGGATCAAGTTTGCCTTTAGATTCAACATCCTGCCCTTTTAAGCCAAGCCCTTTTTGCAGATCTTCTTCGTTGCCGACAAGTACGTCAACATAGCTTGTTATTTTACGCAATGTCTTCGCGGCGCCTTCGCTTGCCTGAGCCGCGCTAAGGCCTTGTTCTGCGGCGGCTACCGCCCACAGCTTTGCGCGGTAATTTAAATCAAAAGATACTACTGCGCCCGCTTTTTTCGCGGCCTGCATCGCCTCTATTACCAACTCGCTTGTCGTTGGCGAAAGAGCGCTGAAAATCCCTCCTGAGTGAAACCAGCGCACGCCCTTCTTAAAAATAGCGTCCCAGTCAAAACTTCCCGGCTTTAACTGCTGTGCGGCTTCGTTGGAACGGTTGTAAAATACTACGGGGGCGCGCACTCCCTGCCCACGGTCGCTCCACACTGTAGCCATGTTAGGGCCGCGCACTCCGTCATGTTCAAATCTTCTAAAATAGGGAGTAACTCCCGCTTTCTGCACGGCGTACTCTATTCTGCGCCCGATTGGATAATTAACCATAGCGCTAGCGATAGCGGTTTTCATGCCAAAGCATGTGGACAGATTTGTCGCCACATTGTACTCTCCGCCTGAAACATGCAATAAATACTCATTCGCCTCCGCAAAGGGAATAATTCCGGGATCGAGTCTTGTTACTAACGCGCCAAGCGCCAGTAAATCGTGCGCCATTCCATTGGCGGCAGGAATTGATAAAGACATATTTACACCTCTCATTTATATTTATTATTTACTTTAGCATATTTTACTTATAATAACTAGTAGACGAAGGGAGTGGGGAGTAGGGAATGGGGAGTGGGGTTGTTGTAAGTAATCTAAGCGTGAAGCCAACACGATACGCTTACTAACTTCGCTCCCTACTCCCCTTCTCTTCTATGCGAACTCTTTAAAAAAAATTCAATTCGCCGGTGATAAACGGACGCTCTTTATATTCCCCATCCGGCACAATCAATAGTTCGCCTTCTTCCGTTATGCCGACAAGACGGCCTTTTATTTCTTTGCCGGAACCGGCGGCGCCTTCGATAAATAGAACTTGTTCATTTTTTTTGTACAGTTTTTGTTCAAGACGCGTTTTCCAATTATTTGCCGCTCTTAATTCGCTGTAAAGGCGTGAAAGGATTTTTTCCAATAACGTATAACGTTCATCCTGTGAAATATCCCTGTCTGCGGCAAGAGCGATACTTATGGCTTTGTCCCTAAGGTGGGCAGGAAATTCTTTTTGCGCAGTGTTTATGCCGATTCCAAGATGAACGTTTCCGCCGTCAGCTTCGCAGAGAATTCCAACCGCTTTTTTATAACCTTCGCCGCGAATGGGTTTTATCAGTATGTCGTTTGGCCATTTAATCAAACATGAGTCTTGCAAACACGGCGCAAAATCTTCGATGGCAAGACAGACGGCAAGCCCAGCCCGTAAAGTAAGGGCAGGCGGAATGTCCTCGATGCTGGAAAATCTAAACAAAATTGTAAAAGACAGATTCTCCCCGCGTTCCATTTCCCAGCGGCGATCCTGTTTCCTCCCTCGTCCCGCTTCCTGAAAATCCGCTAAAATGACAGTACCGTGCTGCGAGTTTTCCCGCGCCAATTTACGGGAAACGTCCATAGTGCTGGATACGGTTTCTTCGTAATAAACAGGCGCATTAAAAGGATTGCGTATTTTTAAGCTTGTCATTTTTTCTCCAAAACTCTGGAAACAATTTATTCTCTATGTTATTATACTCCCATGAACATGGTGTGTCTTGATCTTGAAGGTGTCCTTGTCCCGGAAATTTGGATTGCGTTCTCCGAAGCCACAGGCATTGGCGAATTGCGCCGGACGACAAGGGACGAGCCTGACTACGACAAATTGATGAATTTCCGCATCGATCTTCTCAAAAAAAACAATTTAAAACTCCCCGATATTCAAAAAGTTATTTCCGGCATGGACCCGCTTCCCGGCGCAATTGATTTTACCAACGCCCTGCGCGAGAAAACTCAGCTTGTAATTTTATCTGATACCTTTGAACAATTCGCTAAACCTCTCATGGCGAAGTTGTCATGGCCTACCCTATTTTGCAATTCACTGCAAGTTGACGGTGACGGAACTGTTACGGGCTACCGTTTGCGCCAGCAAAATGGCAAGAAAGAAGCGATAAAAGCTTTCAAGTCGATAAAGATGCGTATTTTCGCTGCGGGGGACTCTTTCAACGATTTAGCTATGATCCGCGAAGCCGACGGCGGGTGTCTCTTCCGTGCGCCGGAGAAAATCCGCAAAGACTGTTCTGATCTTAAGTGCGTGGATACGTTTGATGACTTGCTTGCGGAGATTTATAACTTTTTGAATTGATACCGCAAGAATTTTACCGCGAACCACACGAACAGATATCCGTTTGCCTATTTTTTTGAACAAATAGATGATTATGGCAAAGAAATTACGTTAGATGATCTTATTTCATATTTTGAAAAAGGTCCTTATTCATATAAAAGTGGATTGGATTATGTCGGACAAACAAATTATGAAGCCAAAGAATGTTGTTGGTATATGCATAAATTTTCCGACATATTAAATTCAATTGTTAGTAATGGTTTGGAGATAGAAGAAATTAAAGAGTTTAACTTAAAAACGCCAAACAATGCAGAACCGCCAAAAAACATGAAAAAGTTCCCGTTAAATTATATGTTATACTGTAAAAAGAAATAATAGAATTTATAAAGGATAAATTAAATATTAATAAAAATGATTAAAAATGTTAATTTTTATCCGCATATTATGATATTGTTTGATATATATGGGTAATTTCATATATAAAGGAATTTTTATGAACATTGAAAATTTAATTGAAAATGATTTTAGCGGCGTTATTTCCGTAAGAAAAGACGGAAAAACATTGTTTCAAAATTCTTATGGGTATGCGGATATAAACAATAAAATTCCCAATGAAATTGATACAAAATTCGCAACCGCATCTGCCGGAAAAGTATTTGTCGCGGTTGGCATATTACAATTAATTGAAAAAGGAAAATAAATGAAAATTTATAGGGAGCTTTTTCAATGAAAAATTATTTGTACGAACAAAAATACGGCGCTTTAATCAATGAAATGATTGAAGACATACGCAAAAACAGGGTGTACATTACAGGACCAAATTGCATATTTCTACTCGAAGAATTATGCAATAAAATGACATTAAAACCCGGTATGCGCATATTGGACATGGGCTGCGGAGCAGGATTTACATCGATCATTTTGGCTAAAGAATTTGACGTTACCGTTTTTGCCAATGATCTTTGGTTTAACGCAACTGATAATTACCATCGCTTTGTTAAAGCGGGCGTTAGCGATAAAGTTTTCCCGATTCAGGCGGAGGCCCATAAGCTGCCTTATGCCAATAATTTTTTTGACGCTGTTATAAGTATCGATTCGTACCATTACTATGGAACGGATGAATGTTATTTAGGGGATCATTTCGCAAGACTTGTTAAAAATGGAGGACAATTCGGCATTGTAAATCCCGGATTGACCCGTGAATTTGAAAATGATCTGCCACAAACGATGAAACCGTTATGGGAACCAAATATGTACTCATGGCATAGCGCCGAATGGTGGAAAAAATTGTGGGGTAAATCAGGACTGGTTGAAGTCACATATTCAAATGAAATCCCTGATGGAAAAGCAATCTGGCGCGCTACCGCCGACAATGAACTTCATGACGCTGATACAGAACAGTATTTAACTCTTGTCTTAATGACGGCAGTAAAAAAGTAATTTTTAATGGGAGAGTGAAAAAAATTATGAAAACGATAACAGGAGAAATATTTTGAAAGTATTGGTTCATGACTTAGACGAACAAGCCTTCTCACAACTGGAAATTATTAAAAATTATTATATGGTGATTAACGCAAACGCCGCTTCCGCCCCATGCGTGGGTTGTTATAATTGCTGGTTTAAAACTCCGGGGACTTGCAAGATTAATGACTGTTTAAAATATTCAGGCTCATTATTGGGAAACAGCGAGGAAACTGTTTTAATAAGCCAAAATTGCTACGGCGGATACAGTGAGCAGTTAAAAAAAGTACTTGACCGCAGTATTCCGGAAAGTACGCCATTTTTTATATACTGTTCACGGAAAGTAAGACACATAAAGAGATATAAAGTTGACCGTAAACGCCTGACTGTTATTTTATATGGTGATTTTCTTGAATCAGAAGTAAAAACCGCAAAATTATTGGTAGAAGCAAATCAGAACAATATGGGTTTTAAAGAAGCAAGTCTTCATATAATAAATCATATCAATGAAATAGGACAGATATTGAAATGAATATAATGATTATTAACGGCAGCCCCAAAAGAAAAGGCGGAGCTTCGGCGTTCTTTGGAAATGTTTTGCGTTATATGCTTTTTCCAAATAATGTTATAACAAAAAGTATTGGCATATCCAGAGATTATGAAGAAATATTGGATAACCTTCAAAATATAGACGCAGTTGTAATATCGGTTCCGTTGTATATTGACAGTATTCCGTCTCATTTTATACATTTCCTAAAACAGATGGAACAGTATTGCAAAAATAATAAATGCCAGTTTATGCTCTATGTAATTTCCAATTCAGGTTTTGTCGGAGGACATCAAAATCAGGCGCATTTGGAACAATATAAATGCTGGTGTGAACGCGCGGATATTAAATGGGGCGGCGGACTTGGCATAGGCGGCGGGGTAATGCTTAATGTTTTATACAAAATAATATTGTTATGGACAGGCATACAAATTGCTGTTGGAATGATTATCAACATTTTTTCAGGTAATTCAGTTATAAATAACGCGTTTAATACGTTATTTTCAAGTTTACTCAATAGCACAATAATAATATTGTTCTTTTACTGCGGAGTGTTATTTTTTGAGTTTATGCTTTCATGGGCTATAGAAAATAAAATGAGCATAAAAAACAAATACACAAGGGTAACGCTTCCTTCATTTTTATTTATCGTAGTCGCGGATATATTTATGACATTAAAGGCGTTATTTCACGGTAAATTGATATTTTCTCTGTTTAAAAAAGAGGAGTATACAAAATACATATAATATTATTCTTAATATGAAACGTTCAGGAGCTAAAGAATTAGAAACAAAAAGACTAATTTTTTGACATATCTGGACAATTAATATTTTTTAGGATATAATTACCAAAAAATATAAGGAGAAAAGAAATGAAGGTAGTATTAGTCAACGGAAGCCCAAACTCCAACGGATGCACATTCACAGGACTTAGCATTATTAAAGAACAGTTGGCAAAACATGGAGTTGATTCCGAGATATTTCAGGTAGGAAAAAACCCAATAATAGGGTGCACCGCTTGCAGAACTTGTAAACAAACTGGTAAAACGGGAAAATGCGTTTTTGATAACGACATGGTAAATACAGTCGGTCAAGCTTTAAGAGAAGCAGAAGGCATCATACTCGGTTCTCCTGTGCATTTTGCTTCCGCTTGCGGCGCGGCGACCTCGTTCTTTGACCGTTTATTTTACAGTCTGGAACCTGAAGCTAAAAGATTAAAATTCGGCGCGTGTATTGTCAGTTGCAGGAGAGCGGGCTCAACCGCCACATTCGACCAATTGATCAAATACTTTACTATTTCACAAATGCCCGTCGTATCGTCTTGTTATTGGAACGGCATACATGGACATGCGCCTGAAGACGTATACGCAGATAAAGAAGGAGTGCGAACATTAACAATATTGGCAAACAATATGGCATATCTCATCAAATGCAAACAACAGAGCAATATTGAACTGCCGGAAGAGCCGCCAATGGTTATGACAAATTTTATCCGCTGATCATTTCGGAGTATCTTTACAATTGGTTCTTCAATTCATAGTATTGAAAGAATAAAGGATAAATATTTGTATGAATAAATATTATTTAATCGTTGTTTTGGCAATAACTATAAATGTAAGAATATTTTCACAAGAAAATAAACCATCGTACTTTGGCCATAGGGTAACGATTGGAAATTATAACTCATTTTGGGATGATGGGATTGGCATATTAGAAGCCGGTTATGACTTTATTTTTAATTTCCTTCATATAACGCCGGAATATAATATTTTAGATTTTGGCATAGGATTAAGCGGTTTATTTGCATTTGACAAACAGGGTAACCCGCGTCAACCTGTTCTTGGAATTGGTCTTAATGGAAGCATGAGAATATATACGCCTGCATTAAAAAAAACACGCATATTTCTTGAAAGTGTTATTAGCATGGTAACATATACAAAAGAATTTCCTGAAAATGGAACTATAATAAATGGCGGTTTGCATTTTGGCGGAGGCATTGAATACAATACGGAAAATGCAACATTACTATTTGCAAAAATATTATGGTTTCATACTTCTAATAATGATATTTATGGAAGGGATAGAAACCCATCAATAAACGCTGTCGGAATCGCTATAGGAGTACAATTATGAACATAATTGATTTTGCAAATAACTATAAATATAATTGCTTTTGGTTTTTTATACCCATAATTATTTTTAATTTAATATTTACAAAATATCTCCCGAAACATTATCTGAAAAATATTAAACATCCTATTGTTACTCTGGAAACTATTGCCAGAATAATTACAATAACATTCTCTATAATAATGGAAATAAATCATGATAACAAAATGGGAAAGATCGGGGTTATTGCGTATATTATTGGGGTATTAATATATTTCTGTTCATATTTTATAGTAATAAAATTACCTATAACTTCATTCAATAATAATATTGCCGTATTACTAGCGCCATATTGGACATCCATTTTATGGCTAATTGGCATAGGACTAATAGGAAATAAATTGTTCGTAAATATTCCCTATCACTATATAATATATATAGTAATATCAATTGTGTTTACAATATTACATAGCATTCATGGATACATTTGCATTGAAAAAAATGAGGTTAAATAATGGAAGGAAATATTATAGAAATTAACAATGTTCAGTATTCTTATGATAAAAAAAATACAGTTTTAATGGATTTTTTCTTAAATATTAAACGCGGAGGCATAATCGCCATACTTGGGCATAATGGGGCTGGAAAAACTACATTGCTTCGGCTTCTTGGAAAACTTATTGCGCCCCAAAAAGGCATTATTAAATGGAATTTATTGCCAACTGAAAAAATTGGATATATGCCGGAAGGTTTAGGACTTTATCCCAAATTGTCCGGTTATGAAAATATGAAATTGCAATTTTTAAGCGCAAATAAAAATCCCGATAAAGAAATAATACTATCGCTTCTAAATAAAATTGATCTTGGAGAACATACAAAAAAATTGACTGGTTATTATTCAACAGGAATGAAACGGCGGCTTTCTTTGGCTTGCACGTTGGTAACAACGCCTGAATTATTGCTGATGGACGAGCCGTTTTTAGGGATTGATCCCGTTAGTCAAAAAATAATGATCGGCTTGATACATGAATACAAGGGAAAATATTCAACCGCTGTCATAACAACCCACGACCTTAATCTTGTAAAAAATATTTGCGACAGTTTTGTAATAATACAAAATGGGAAGGTTGTTTATATATCCGCTGAAAATGAGGATATAAACAATATCGAAAAAATATATTTTCAATATGCGGGGAAATAATATGGGTTATTTTTTGGGATTGGTTAAAAAGGAATTTATAGAAATTAGATACTCATATAAACAGTTAATTATGTATGGCTGTATGTATGCGCTTTTTATTTTTTTTGTAAACACGGAAGGTAATACATTAATTCCTACTAATAATGTTTATTATATTTTAGCAGTGTTCATCAGCGCTTTTATGCCGTCAAACTTTTTAATGGAATCAATTTTATCTGATAAGAGAAACCAGACGTTTGAGCGTTATTTTGTTTCTGGTAATATCAAAAAAATAATGCTGGCTAAACTTTCCGCTATGAGCATATTTGGCATAGTGCCATTTTTTATATTTTATGCTTATTTTCTGATAAAAGGTATTAACATTATAGATACAATTTTTATGGCAATAAACACGCCGTTTTATTTTTGGACAGCCTTATGTATAATAACGGCTGTTACGTTTCCTTTTAGTGATGAAAAATCTGTAGGGTTTGCTGGTTTGCCTTGCCTGTTAGCTATAATTGGAATCATTATTGCAAATGATTATATAGCAGCTAACTATCACCCTGCATTTACTTGTATCATAACAATAGTCTGCGCGGTTGTTGCAACAATTATCGCATATAAAGTTTACAAAAATACAAAGTATTTTCTAAAAATATAAAGGAGTTAAGCCATTCCAAGTTTTTTTATAAGCCTAATTAGCGCAATAGGATTATATCCTCTTTTTTATAAACTGAATAAACCCGCTTCCCGCTGGAGGTCTGTCGCTCTTTTACTGGCGGTAATATTTGGCCGTCCTCTTTCTTTGTTATGGCAGAGATACTTTATGTTTGAGCAAGTTGACTCCCCTACCCTAATTGATATTACTGTTATTCATGTTGCGCTCTACCTTCTTATCCCAGTTCTGTTGGGCAATAACCGTTTAAGAGCGCTAATTTCAGCCTCATTTGCGTTTGGCGTCATTAATTTGGCGCATTTGCCTATTACTCATTTTATTTTTTTTGCAGTATCCCCTTTTATTAATTCGCTAAGTCATGTGGAATTTATGCAGAAAAATCCTAACATATATTACAGCGATATTTTTTTAAGCAATGTCGTCATTGCCGTTTGCTGTCTTTTTGCCGCACGTTGGCTGCGTGAAACTAAATTAAAACCGCCTCTTACGCTTTATGTGATTTTCAACCTGTTGTTCATTTTATTCCCTTTGGTAATACTCGCATGGTATGAGAATATATTAAATGTAATGTCCATTTCTTTTTTAACTTCCGCATTTATAAGTTCGTTTTTTTTGTTAATAATGCTGTTTTTATTTTATCTATATACGCGATTGACTGCAAATAATTTGACAGCCGACAATGCGGCTGAAAACTCATCGTCATTGAAAAATGAAAAAGATGAAAAATATACGCCATTCATTCAACTTTTGAGCAGACGTGAATTGGAAGTTATCGAATCGATACTTGCAGGTAATGTCAGGCATAAACAACTCTCCGCAGCCCTCAATATTTCTGTCAGTACGGTAAAAACACATTTAATACATATTTATCAAACTACAGACGTTTCCAGTATTGCCGCCCTCTCATTGCTTTTTCACGGGTATACTCCGCAAACGCCTAAAAATCAACCTTAATTCAACCTAAAATCAACCCAAAAGATGATATAAATCGCACATCGCCTCGGATATATTTTTCATACTTTTAAGAAAATGTTTTCCGGGAGAAAGAATGAAAAAGTTTTTATTATTTATGTTGTTATTGGTATATGCCGGTCTGTTTTTTATGTGCTACAATAAAATATGAATATTGTATCATGGATAATTTTTCAAGGAGAAAAACATGGAAAGCATAAAAAGAACCGACGTGAATGAGCAATGGGCGCATTCAGGCATTGTTGAAGCCGGGGATTTTGCCTTTATAAGTTATTGTGTCGGCAATATAGGCCAACCTATTGAAAATCAAATAAACGGCGCAATTGATCATTTGAAAAAAAGACTTGAATCAATAGGCTTAAGATTGGAATCGGTTGTAAAACTGGATTGCCTGTTTAGGGACGTATGGAATATACCAATAATGGAAAAAGTATTTAAAGAACGATTTAACGGAAAATATCCCGCAAGAAAATCAATACAGACTGAATTTGCCCATGTTGGCGGACAAGAGGGGCTTTTGTTCCAACTTGACGCAATTGCTTATAATAAAAAGTAAATGGACAATTAACGGTAAAGAGATTGCAAAATGTAATGATTTTTTTGAATATGATAATATATTGACTAAAGATTGGAAAATAATTAACTAAAAAGTATGGAGGAAAATTATGAACAATAAAGAACGAAAGGCAAACGGATTACCATATCATTATGACGATCCCTCACTTATGGGAAATCAATTTGAATATCAAGACAAATTGTATGAATATAATCATACACGGCCAACAGAACAAAAAAGACGAAAAAAACTTCTAAAAAAAATGTTTGCCGAAATTGGCGAAGATTGCCATGTTGAGATTCCATTAAATGCAAATTGGGGAGGGCATCATGTACATTTTGGACGTGGTATTTACTGTAATTCAAATGTAACATTTGTTGACGATGAGCATATTTACATAGGTGATTATAGCATGATTGCCCCAAATGTAGTTATTTCCACATCTGGGCATCCCGTATTACCTATATTGCGTGAAAATCATTATGTATATAATTTACCAGTGCGTATTGGCAGAAATGTTTGGATAGGATCGGGTGTACAAATAAATCCTGGAGTAACAATAGGTGATAATTCTGTAATTGGGGCAGGAAGTGTTGTTACAAACAATATACCTGCAAATGTTGTGGCATTTGGTGTGCCCTGTCGTGTTATCCGTGAAATTGGAGAAAAGGATAAAAAATATTTTTACAAGGATAGAGAATTAGATGTATGGGAATAAATTAAAATAAAATACGGTGCAACTTCGCTTAACAGGCCGGTATATGCTTCGCCGCCTGTCGGCGGCTATATACCGCCGGAACATTAAGCAACAGTTGCAAAGGATATAAAAATATTGTAACATAATTTTTGGAGGATAGAAATGAAAAATAGAATATGTTTCATTATAATAGGTGTTTTTGGAATATTTTTAACTACTTGTGGATCAACACCACAAACGCCAAAAGGGGCATATTATGAAGGTAATGGTGGAAAAGGTATCAGTCTAGCAATACTTGCCCCCAAAGCGACAAGTCTTGATGAAAGTCAAGTTTATATACCAACATTGGTGCAGGGAGAATTTGTCAGTAATTTTTCCACTTATACGGCAATATCAGTAATGGATAGAGTTAATTTGGATAATGTTTACGCTGAACTTTTATCTGGATACTATGACGATAATGACAAAGCAGGACTTGATTTAGGCCACTTGAAGTCAACTGATTATTTGATGAATGGCAGCATAACAAAAACAACGACAGGCTATGCAATTCAAATGCAAATTACAAAAACATCAGATAAAATGACAATGGCTTCATATTCTGGAACATGTACATTTGCTGAGCTGGATAATCTTACTGGTGTTCGACGGGCTTCTTTGGATTTATTACAAAAAATGGGCATAACGCCTACTGAACGAACAAAAATAGAATTAACTGGAGCAGGAAATAAAAATCATGTAGATGCACAGACTGCTTTAGCAAGAGGAGTAACAGCCCAAAAAAATGGAACTGTTGTTGAAGCAATGGGTTATTTTTATAATGCAGTTTCTTTTGACCCAAAACTTACTGAAGCTAACAGACGTCTTTCTACTCTATCTTCAAACGTTTCAAGTGGAAATATTGGCGAAAATGTAAGAAATGATATTCAACGAAGAAATGAATGGCTTAAAATTCTTGCCGAATGTGATGACTTTTTTTCAAAGCATCTGCCATATGAAATTGTTTATAATCCGCAATTAACTCTACAAGGAGGTACAGATTATAGGTCTGAGAGTGTGAGTTTATCATTTAAAATGGCAGTAAAAACAACAGGTGCCTTTCAAGTAGCGCAAAATATACTTGATGGTTTAAAAAGTACCGGAAAAACAATGGAATGGGGGTTGTCCGATTGGCCTTTGTCTTCACCATCATTTTGCGATGCAAGCGTTATTTACAGTCCTTTTGAAGGCGATATTTTATGGGCGGATAAATACCCATTTGATGTTAGTGGAAATTTAAATGAAAGCTGGGGTATTAGTTCATTAACAGTTGCAGAATCAGGCAGAGCGATCAAGGTAGATGTTGCACTTATAAACGATCATGGTAAAACAATTGCTACTTCTAGTAGATTGTTTTTCCAATGGATAGCCATGTTCCAAGATAAAAGAAAAGGTATAATTGTAGAAGGAGATGTCGAAAAATTGATGAAAAGGGATTGGAGTGCTGAAATGAATATTGGGGGTAGAGGTAATATTTCTGTTACCAAAGGATATATCAACAAAATGAATCAGCCTATAGTCTTTTTAAATGTAAACGCAAATGACATAACTGATAATTTGACAATAAAAATTGTCAGTGTTAATGGTATTGATGCTGAAACAGCAGGTAGGACTGGCTATATACAAATAACAACAGGAAATGTGAAATAATAAATTTTAAGAAAATATTTGCGTTAAGCAACCGGCATATAACAAACGTTATATGCCATTTCTTCTAATTGAATAAAGGAGTTTTTATAAAAAACAAAACGATGAGATTTGTTTACCATAAGAGCATAAAATGAATTTTACCAATCTTGAACAATACTTAAATAACGGGATTGAATCCCTTGTCAAAGATGCCATGCGGAAAACATTTAAAAATCCAAAAGAAACCGCATTTCTTGTTCAATACGGGCTGAGCTTAAAAAAAGCCGAAACGCTCAGACACAGGGCGGAGAAAAATGGCGAGCATATTCCTTCTTTTCTGATTGCAAGCATTACAACCCAATGTAATTTAAACTGCACCGGCTGTTACGATCGCATAAGAGATGCGTCTTCAGTTGAAAAAGAAATGAGCTGCGAAGATTGGGGACGGATTTTTACAGAGGCGGCGGGACTCGGTATTTCGGCAATTCTGCTTGCCGGAGGAGAACCGTTGAAAAGGGTTGATGTGTTGGAAGAAGCCTCGCGCCATGAATCAATACTTTTTCCTGTTTTTACCAACGGAATTATGCTGGATAAAACCTATGTACAGTTTTTTGAAAAGCACCGCCACCTGATTCCCATTATCAGCATTGAGGGGGATGAAATATTGACTGATGCGCGGCGTGGTGACGGCGTTTATACCCAAGCAATGCAGGTAATGAAAAGCCTCAAAGAATTTGACCTGTTATTCGGCGCATCAATAACGGTAACAAATGACAATCTTCTCGATGTAACCCGGGAAGAAATCCTCGCGGAACTGGAATGGAAAGGCTGTAAAGTTGCGGTGTTTGTGGAATATGTTCCTGTTGCAAATGCGAGTCTTGCCCTGAATGAGGCCGGACGGAATCTGCTGGAAGAGAGGCTTGCTTCTCTTAGAGAACGGCGGGAAATGATACTTATCTCGTTTCCCGGAGATGAAAAGGAATCCGGCGGCTGTCTTGCGGCAGGGCGCGGCTTCTTTCATATAAATGCCGGCGGCGGCGCGGAACCTTGTCCTTTTTCCCCGTATTCAGATACCAGTTTAAAAACAACGACTCTTCGTAAAGCGCTGCAATCCCCTCTGTTTACGCGGCTGCGTGAAGAAGGAGACCTTCTCTCCGAACATACTGGAGGCTGCGTGCTTTTTGATCAGGCAGAATATGTACAGGCTCTTATTGGATATGTTAAATAATTTCTGTTAGTAACAATTAAAAGTAAATAATATAAACTAAATTATTGGAGGAAGGGGGCAAAACTACTTAAAAAATAATATAATGAATACAATTGACAAAAGTAATAAAATCGGGTAGTAATGAAAACATGGGGATTTTTTTTATAATATGATTAAAGAAGCTCTTTCTAAAGTTAAAGAAGAAAATATAGATATTTTTACTTTTGCATTTTACCGCGATCATGAATCATCTTGTAAAGGAATAATAGTATAGATAATTATGCATAATCTTAAAAATAACAATCCATCGAATAAAATAGAATTACTGCCTAAAGGCGCAATTTTTGATATGGATGGGACATTATTGGATTCAGAGCGCATACATATAAAATTCATTATTGAAGCATGTCAGCAAATGAAACAGCCTATAGAAGAAAGTTTTTTATTTACCCGTATTGGAATTCCTGAAGTGGATAATAGAAAAGCATATTTCAATAAATACGGCATTGATTTTCCTTTTGATAAAATTTTCAAAATTGTGGTGGAAAAAGAAAATGAATTAGCCAATAAATCAGGTTTTCCATTACGCCCAGGCGTATTGTCAATTTTGAATAAATTTAAACATTTAAATATACCATTAGCCGTAGCAACATCGGCAACTACCCAACGAGCTAAAGACAAACTCTCTAAATCGGGAATATTGGAATATTTCTCTGTTTTTGCTTGTGCAGATGAACTAAAAAACGGTAAACCAGCACCAGATATTTTTCTTCTGGCCGTAAAAAAAATGGAGCTGGAGGTAAAAGATTGTATTGGTTTTGAAGACTCACCGGCTGGGTTGCAAGGACTTCACTCGGCGGGAATACGTTCAATATTTGTAAAAGATTTATTAATGCCTTCTAATGAAATTCTACAAGATGTTTGGTATTCTTGTTCAAGTATGGACGAAGCGGCGGAATTATTTTAAATTTGTTTGAATAAATAATAATAGACTTGTTCGGAAACTGTTGAGCAAATGAAACAAAATATATTTACCGAGTGGGAAAGAGTTTTTGTGGCAATTGATGATAATAATATGGCAGGATTGCGTAATCATATAAATTTATATGAAAAAAAGGATTATCGGAATAATGACGAAAAAATATTGGTTGCACAATGCTGGTAATTACCTGACAGCTTAAAAAAACAGCGGTCATAAAGACCTTTGAATAATATAATTAATCGACACATTTTAACATCAATTTGACAGAGTAGGTTTTGATTATTTTCTGGGGGTATAGCTTTACAGAAAAATTTCCGTTAATATATACTGGCATAAGAGGAAACTATGGAATTTACGCCTGTTATTAACTTTTTTCTCGCATTTATTACTTCAGTGGGATATTACCGTCTTTTTTTTACCATAAACCGCCCTACTGTGAGGTGGCGGTTTTTTGTCATGTTTGCGGTTGTCATTTTAAGCTTTCCGCTTAGTGCAGTATGGCAGTTCCAATATAGGAACATCCCGGAACCCAGTGATGTTTTTCTAATAGTCAGCTTTTTCTTTAACTTTTTTCCACTTCTTGCATGCGCTTTACTTGGACATAACCGTCTGCGGGCGTTAGTCGCCGCTGTATTTGTCCTTAGTATTATTTATACAGCTGAAATTCCGGTTGTTAATTATACTGCGGCAGTAGTTAATTCGTTTTTTACTAAACTTGATTCATCTGATGCAATAGGACAAAACCTTCAGCGCTACTATTTAATGTTTTTTCTTTTTAATTTAATTGTAATGTGCAGTTGTTTTCTTGCCGCCCGTTGGCTTCGTAAAACTAAAGAAAAACCGCCGATTAAAACAAGCGTTTGTTTTTGCCTGTTTTTTATTTTCTTCATAATAATAATAGCAGTTTTTCATGTTACAACATGGTTTTGGAGCAGGCTGGCGTTTATGCCATCGTCTTTTTTAGGTTTAGCCCTTCACGGCACACTGTTGGTGTGTATTCCGTTTTTCGCTTTGTTTTTTTATTCACGGCTTACCGTTCAAAGAGAACCAGTATCCCCCATACCGGATACGGCTCGTGCCGGATACGCTCAATTTATCGGGCAGTTAAGCAAGCGTGAGTTGGAAGTTATCGAAGCGGTTCTAGCCGGCTGTGTCAGCCAAAAAGAACTTGCCTCATTGCTCAATATTTCCGTAAATACGGTTAAGAAACACCTGCAACATATATATCAGACTACAGGGTCCGCAAATATGACCGCCCTTACGGTTCTTTTTAGCGGATATTTGTCAAATAACCCCAAAGGGTAATATATTAATCAATAGTAAAAAAGGAGAAAAATATGAAAAAGATTTCCCAAAACGCATCGAACCGTTTTTGCCCGCAATGTCTGTTTTTATTTGGTACATATAAAGAAGATGGACTGCCCAATTATGGTCTTTTCTGTTGGGCAACATACTGTCATGATGAAGAATTTAAATTTGTAGCTTGTATTGGCGAAGATAAACTTACTCGCGACAGGATACGCTCGACAGGTGTTTTTTCTGCGTCTTTAATATCAAAGTCATTATTGCCTGTAGCTGATTTCTTGGGTAGTAATTCTGGATATAAAGTTGATAAGTCAAAATTAATTGAAACTATTAATGGTGAGGTATTAAATGTACCAATACCGGTTGATAGTCCTTTAAGCTTTGAACTTGAAGTTGATAAAACACTTCATCTTGATGATTCAAATAAAAGTGAAATTTATATATGTAAATATAAAAACGTACTTATAGATGAACGTTTGGCAGACGAACAAATTCCTCTTGAAGAACGGTTGAGAATGGTTGACCCTATTGTTACAATATCTAAAAAATATTTTTCAATTGAAAAGACAATTATAGGCGATTGGTTTAAATGGAAGAATGGTATTGAGAATTAATATACAAAAGGAGAAACAAATGGCAAATGCAATGGATTATAAAAAAGAATATAAGGATTTATATTTACCCAAAACAAAACCAATGGTTATAAATGTACCTGAAATGTGTTTTGTCGCTGTTGAAGGCAAAGGCGATCCAAATGATAAAAATGATGAATATCAAAAGGCAATAGGAATATTGTATAGTATCCAATTTACAATAAAAATGAGCAAAATGGGAAATAATAAATTGGCTGGCTATTTTGATTATGTTGTTCCCCCTTTGGAAGGTTTTTGGTGGGCTGAAAATAATGAATGGATTTATATAAAAGACAAATCAAAATATAATTGGATTTCAATAATAAGGCTTCCAGAATTTGTGGATAAGGAAATATTTAAATGGGCTTGTGATGAAGCAGCAAAAAAGAAAAACATAGAAACAAAAGTTGCAAAATACATAAAAATAATAACACATTTGAATTTCAACTAACATCAAATGGGTATTTATCCGCCCATAAAATATCGCCTTCAAAAGGACTGTAAATAACGCTTGCATCGCAAAATGATGG
>NZ_BDHF01000002.1:0-53386 GCF_054786115.1 Treponema sp. R80B11-R83G3
AATAAACAGTTACGAGAACACAATCAAAGAGCAAGAGAACTTACTGGCGGACTTACGGAAACAACTAACCGCAATGTCAGAAACCTACAAGAAGCAGTCGCAATTATCGGCGAGATACGCGCAAAGCTCAAAGTTCTGAAGGTAACTGTTACCGCTTTTTCGTAGTACGCTGTAACAACTAATACTTTACATAAATTATATCCAGAAGATTTCACACAAAGAACACAAAGAGGATTCAGGGGGTTTTTGTCCGTTATCTTATCGTGAAATTTCAAGATCAGCTTTGAAACAACTCCTAATCCCCTTTGTGTTCTTTGTACCTTCGTGATCTTTGTGTGAAATCTTCTAAAAAAAATCCAAATTAACAGTAATATATCTTGCTTTCACTAAGAAAAAAAAGCGATGAACCATAAGCCGGGTTCTGTACTCAAAAGCTCAAGCTTTTGAGGCTGCCATCTGTCTAAAAGAGCCGTTTTCGGCGCTTTTTTGCAGTCTACCCGCGCTTGACCGGCGGGCCGCCGGCGCGCATATTCGACTTTGCTCCTGATGAGGCTTGCCGTTTTCCAGTTTCGCCGGGAAACGGCGGGGAAGTTTTGCCTGCGGCAAAACTTCTGCCCATTACCCATAAAAACTGGAATCTTGCCGGCATTGTTGCCAATGCCGAGGTGGGCTTTTACCCCGCCTTTTCACCCTTATCTGACCACCTAAAATGCCAAAAACGCAAAATACTGAAAATATTAAGGTAACGATGATTTTTTAGTAATTTAATCATCATTTTCTCAGCATTTTAAGTGGTCAGACGGTATATTTTCTGTGGCGCTGTCTGTCCTGACCACCTGACCGCTTAAAATACCAATTTAATGAATAACTATCATTTTCTTAGCATTTTAAGCGATCAGGTGTTCAGTCCCGGGCGTTACCCGGCATCATGCCCTGCGGAGCCCGGACTTTCCTCCCGACTAACCTGACCACTTAAAATACAAAAACGCAAAAGATGAAAATATTAATGTAAATGATGATTTTTTAATATAATAAATCAACCATCATTTTCTTAGTATTTTAAGTGGTCAGGTGGTCAGGCGGCAGCCAGGTTCATCGCTAATAGAATATATCCCTTTTTTCGGTTAATTTCAAGCTAAATTTATCAGTTTTTATAAAATTCATTGACACTATATCGAAATTTCTGTAGAATTTCCGATAATAGAACAATGTTAGACAGTAATACTTGGTCCAATTATGGAAGACATATATACAGGCTCAAAAGACTTCGCTCGTTTGGAATCGCTTTTTTGTCCGTAGCAGTTATTATTATCTCTGTATTTGTAATTTTGCAATTTAAAAACAGCACAAAGAATGAAAGAAAAGAATTTTTACGCATATGGAATGAAGGCGATTATGAGCAGGCGTATAAACTCAGCAAGTTGGCATTAGAAGAAAAACCTTTAGATTATTTTTTGCTTACCATTAACGGTTTTTCCGCGTATCAAATGGGAATAGCGCAAATTAACAGCCAGAATACCCTTATCTTTATTAACGAATGCATATTCTCACTTAGAAAAGCGCTTCTTCAAAAAGAATCAAATAAAGACGGGAGGCTTTTTTACGTCCTTGGAAAAGCATACGCGTATAAAGGCGGCGAATATGCCGACCTTGCGGTAAAGTATCTGGAAAAAGCCAACAGCCTCTCTTATGACGCTTATGACATACATGAATATCTTGGCCTCGCGTATGCGTCTTACGGCGATTACCGCGGCAGCGTAAAAGCGTTTACCCAGGCTTTTGTACCGGGCAAACAGCCTTCTGATAATCTTTTATTGTCAATCTCGCGCTCCTATATCGCGATGGAAGACTACAATATCGCCATTGATTATCTTACGCGATGCAATGAATTTTCCGCAGATTCAAAATCAGTTATTGCATCACGCTTTATGTTAGCTGAAATTTCCAGAAACCGCTCCGATTATGACAGGGCGGAAAAACAGTATTTAAGCATTATAAATGACTTTGGCGAGAACGCGGAAGCCCATTATCAGTTAGGTGAACTTTATAGCCAGAGGGGCGATACGACAAGGGCGCGTTCGGAATGGAGAACGACTATTAGGCAGGATCCGGCTCACGCAAAGGCGAGAGCGCGGCTCAATATATAACGGAGGTAGCCATGTTAGGCGGCATATCATCAGATTTTGGCATTGATTTGGGAACTTGTAATACTCTTATTTACATTAAAGGAAAGGGCATAGTATTGGACGAACCTTCCGTGGTCGCGGTTGAGCGCGGCACAAAAAAAATTGTGGCGGTTGGCACCGACGCAAAGAGGATGCTTTGGAAAACTCCGGAGAATATTATAGCCATAAGGCCGATGAGAGACGGCGTAATCGCTGATATTGAATCAACGGAAAAAATGATCCGCTGTTTTATTGACCGCGTTTTTCCGCGTTACCGTTTTTTTAAACCCAGAATGGTTATAGGAGTGCCTTCCTGCATTACAGAGGTGGAAAGGCGCGCCGTGGAAGAAAGCGCGTATAAATCAGGCGCGAAGGAAGTTCGCGTAATAGAAGAAAGCCTCGCTGCGGCGATTGGCGCGGATATACCGATAAGGGAGCCGGCAGGGCACATGATTCTGGATATTGGCGGCGGAACTACGGAAATTTCAGTCATTTCACTGGGAGGCATGGTTGTTACAAACGCTATCCGCATAGGCGGCGATGAATTTGACGAATCTATAATTAAACATATTCGCAGCGTTCATAACTTGATAATCGGGGAACAAATGGCTGAAAAGCTAAAAATAGAGATTGGAAACGCGTCTCCTGAAAAAATGATTGATAAGATGGAAGTTAAAGGCAATGACGCGATTACCGGTCTTCCCCGCAGGCTGGAAATAGATTCAGTAGAAGTAAGGGAATCGCTTAAAGACCCCATCAATCAAATTATTGACGAGATAAAAATAGTGCTTGGAAAAACTCCGCCTGAGCTTGCCGCAGATATAGTAGATCGCGGAATTGTAATGACCGGAGGCGGCTCGCTTCTTAAAGGGCTTGACAAACTTATTCAAAAAGAAACGGGCGTTCCCGCGATAATAGCGGAAAACCCCCTGCTTTGCGTAGCCCTCGGAGCCGGCAAGTATTTTGATTATATAAAAGGCGCCGACCTTACCAAGAATATTTATGACAGATTAAACGGATAACGGCATGAATCGTGAATCCTTTGGTAATTCATCGCGAAGGAGCGGCAAATTACCGAGAGCGCAGATCAATTCTTCCGTATTTGTATTTGTAATTTTAATTATTATTTCAACATTATTGCTTTTAATTTCTAGCAGGAATTTTATTTTCGGGGTTAAAAACGCGGGATTGTCATTCTTTTCCGGAGTCAGGGGCGGAATTTATGAATTGTCATCGTTTGTTTCAAGGACGGTGCTGTCAATCAAAGAGCTTACAAATTTAAGAAAAGAACACGCGGATTTATTAAAACAACTTGACCGTTATCAGGAACTGGAACGGAGCAACGCTGAAATTTATCAGGAAAATAACAGATTAAAAGAACAGCTTGATTTTTCAAGAACGCTGCGGTACAGACGAATCCCGGCGCAAATATCGGGAAGGGATCCCCATAATCTTTTCTCTGCCCTTGTAATTAATAAAGGCGGCGCACATGGAGTTTCGAATAACATGACTGTCGTAGCGTGGCAAAACGGCACTCAGGCTTTAGTAGGAAAAGTAATACAAACAGGCGCTCTTGAAAGCCTTGTCATGCCCGTTTTTGACGTTAATTCCCTTGTATCATGCCGTTTTTCAGTATCGCGTTTTGAAGGAATTGTGGAAGGCCAGGGCAGTTCTGAAAATACTTTAATAATGAAGTTTGTCCCCCGCAGAGCAAGAGACGAAATAAATATCGGAGATATAGTCGTTACAAGCGGCATGGGCGGAATATATCCGCCCGGCATTAATTTAGGGCGCGTCAGCAGCATAAATATTCTTGAATATGAAACTACTTTGGAAGTGGATATTATTCCAATGATCGATTTCTCAAGGCTTGAGTATGTTTTTGTCATAGAAGCCGAAAGTCCTGATTTTGATTTTACGGGAACAATAGATGATTAGAAGTATTATTTGGACTGTAATTATATGCGTTGCCATGGCAATTTTACAATCAACATTGATCGCTAAAATCGCTATTTTAAACATTGTTCCCGATTTGGCCCTTTGTGTTCTGGTTTTTTCTTCTTATGTAAACGGAACAATGACTGGACAGATTTCAGGATTTTTGTCTGGATTGTTAATAGATTTTTTGTCAGTCGCTCCGATTGGCATGAGTTCCCTTATCCGCACGTTTATTGGCGCGTTAACGGGGCTTTTTAAAGACTCGTTATTTCTTGGTTATGTTATTATGCCGATTATTCTTTGCGCTACCGCGACTATCTTAAAGGCATTAATGATGTTTGTGCTTCATTTAATTATGGGATCGGCGATTCCCGCCTATTCATTTGTCAATACGGATTTTTGGATAGAGTTAGGGCTTAATTCAATATGCGCTCCATTGTTATTCTTAATATTAAGGAATTGCAAGTTTATGTTGATAGGCCGAGGTCAGTAAAATGCATGAAGATCAAGGAAATAGGATAAACGCTTTTAGAATTCTGCTTATTATAGTTTTTTGCGTATATTCCGTAAGGCTTTTTGGAATGCAGATTCTTTCCGGTGAAGTGTACCGTACAAGAGCGCAGGATATTTCCCGAAGGACATATTCCATCCCAACTCAGAGGGGGGAAATTTATGACCGTAAATATACCAGCCCTCTTGTCGTAAACAGGGATACTTTTGCCGTAAACATTACGCCTGCGGAAGTTCCGCGCGGCAGTATGGATGAAGTTATAAATTCAATTTCAATAATATTAAATCTGCCCTCTGATGAAATAAAGTTAAGGCTTCCCAGCCAGTATTTACAGCTTTATCAGCCCGTTGAAATAGCGTCTAACGTTCCGTTTTCAACAATTGCCGCGATTGCCGAAAGGAAAAACACGTTGCCCGGCATTTCATGGAATATCAAATCTGTGAGAAATTACGTAAATGTCGGAAGTCTTTCGCATATCCTAGGTTATGTTGGCGATATTACCCGCGATGAACTTACGTCTCTTTATAACCAGGGGTATCAACAGGGGGATGTAATAGGAAAATCCGGAATTGAAAAGCAATATGACCAGCTTTTGAAAGGCAAACCAGGCATGGAAACAAGAACCGTAGATTCAAGGGGCAGGCGGATTACGGGCAATGAGAATATAATCCGCGTTCCTCCCGAAATAGGAAGAAATCTTGTTTTAACAATTGACGCTTCATTGCAGACGCTTGTTGAAAAAGCGATAGGTTCCCAAATAGGGGCCGCCGTCGTCATGAAACCGTCAACGGGGGAAATTCTTGCCATGGTTTCTTACCCGTGGTATGATCCGAATGTTTTTACAACCGGGCTTAATTCCGTTTACCGCGCGTTAGTTGATGATCCGGCGAAACCGTTCATTAACCGCGCTATTCAATCCGGTTATCCTCCGGCTTCCACTTTTAAAATAATAATGACTTCCGCAATCCTCAATGAAAATCTGTATTCGCCGGATCAAACCGTAATGTGCAGAGGGGTAATGAGGTACGGCAACCGCGATTGGCATTGCCACCTGCGCTCAGGGCATGGCAGAATGAATTTAGCGACGGCTTTAAGCCAGTCATGTAACATTTACTTTATGACGGTTGGAAGGGATTATGTGGGGGCGGAAAGAATCGTGTCCTACGCGAAAAATTTTGGTTACGGTGAAATAACGGGAATAGATCTTCCCGGAGAATATTCAGGATTTATACCTACGCCGCAGTGGAAAGAACGCCGCTACCATGAAAAATGGGTGTTAGGCGACACTATGAATATGTCAATCGGGCAGGGGTATACTCTTGTAACTCCGCTTCAAATGAGCAATTTGGTCAGCATGATTGTTAATAATGGAAAAGCGTACAAACCTTATATTTTAAAAGAAGTGCGCGATCCTGCCACAAACGCTATCGAAAAAGTTATTTTACCGGAAGTGCTTCACGAAAGTAAAAATATAAGCCCCGCCGTTTATGAAACGGTTCGTCAGAATATGAGGTATGTAGTCAGCCAGGGGACGGCGCAATATCCTTTAAATATGAGAACCGTGCAGATTGCGGGAAAGTCAGGAACGGCGGAAATGGGGCTTGTAGACAGATGGCATTCTTGGTTTACGGCTTTTGCCCCGTATAACAGCGTTAATCCTGATGAGCAAATAGTAGTGACCGTAATTATTGAAGCGTCCATCTATCAGGTTTGGATGGCTTCCGCCGTAAGCGCGATTATTTTTCAAGGGTATTTCGCAAATCAGGATTACGAGACGGCGATACGCTCGCTTGGATTTCAGTATATGTTAAACCAGCAGGGAACTCAAGGAACACTGGGTACCCTAGGTACACAAGGATAAAAAATTGAGATTACGCAATATTCTTGAAATTGATTATTTTTTACTGCTTCCGGTAATTATTCTAATGGTGTTAGGCGTTCTTTTTATTTATTCATCAGGAATGACATCGGCTGGCGTGCAGGTTTCAAACGAGTATTACAAACAAATTATATGGGTGTCCGCAGGTTTGGTAACGGCTGTTCTGCTTTCATTGGTAAATTACCGAAGACTTTATAATTTATCGTTATATATATATTTGTTTTCACTGCTGCCGCTTGTCTATACATTATTGTTCGGCCATGATATTTATAATACTTCCCGCTGGCTTAGAATAGGTTCTTTCGGAATACAGATGTCGGAATTTGTAAAAATTTCCGTTATCATTATGCTTTCGCGTTTTCTTGCGGACACCGACCGCAACAAAGAGTCATTTTCCCGTTTCATTGTTTGCTGCATAATAACATTTATTCCAATGGGCATAGTCCTTCTTCAGCCTGATCTTGGAACCGCGTTGGTATATATAATGATTCTTATAACAATGATATTCATGGCCGGAGTGCCTATGCGTTATGTGTCATTTATGGTTTCATGCATCGCTTTAACGGGAGTCTTGATGGTTCTTCCCTTTTGGCAGACTTATATATTGCGTAAGACGCTCGCTTTTCTTACGGCATTGACGAACTTAAAAATAATTATTATATCAATTACATTTTTTGTTATAATCGCTTCCATCGCGCTTTTTGGATATTTAAAGTACAAAAAAAGGTACTTTTTCTGGCTTGTTTACATATCGGCTATTATTGTTTTCTCACTTGCCGCCTCATACGGCGCGCGCAAAGTGTTAAAAAATTATCAAATGATGCGCCTTATTGTTTTTCTTGATCCGAATGTTGACCCGCGCGGCGCGGGCTGGAATATAATCCAGTCTGTTACGGCAATTGGCTCCGGAGGAGTGATGGGCAGGGGCTTTTTACAGGGCACGCAAAGCCATTACCGCTTTCTGCCCGAACAAAGCACGGATTTTATTTTTTCCATATTCTCGGAAGAGGCTGGTTTTATCGGAGGAATATTTGTTTTCGCGCTATTCCTATTTATATGCTACAGATTGTTATTGACAATGAAGACGGTTATAGACCCTTTTGCCAAATATTTTTGCGCGGGTCTTGCCGGGATGATATTCTTTCATTTTATAATTAACGTTGGAATGACAATGGGAATTATGCCTATTACGGGCCTTCCGCTCTTATTTATGTCATACGGAGGTTCTTCCGTTATGACTTCTATGATAGGTATTGGAATTGTCTTGAGCATTTACATAAGAAGGTTTAACCGTTAATGCCTGCCGTAAGGTATGTTGACCCTATAAAGGAATTAGGCGGACTTCTTTTAAATGTGGAAAAACCAGAGCGTTATACAGGCGGCGAGTTTGGGCGGCTTGCAGCAAATAAAAAACTTTCAGATAACGATTTATGCGCTATAATAGCGTTCCCTGACCTTTATGAAATAGGGATGGGAAACCATGCCGTGCGGATTATTTACAACCACATGAACCGCGAAAATAATTTATTTTGCGACCGCGCTTTTGCGCCAGCGCCTGATTTTGAAAAATTGTTACGTGAAAAAAATATTCCTATTTACGGGCTTGACACGGGAATAAGCGCCGCTTCCGTAGATTTGCTTATGTTTACCCTAGGTTATGAGCTTGGTTTAAACGGCATACTTACAATTCTTGACGTTTCAAATATTCCGCTTCACTGTGAAAAGCGGAATAGTACTCATCCGATTGTAATCGCGGGTGGGCCGGCAGTTTCCAATCCATTGCCATACTCGCCTTTTATTGACGCTTTTTGGATAGGGGAGGCAGAAGATAATTTTTTTGATCTTGCATCTGAATTATCCGTATTAAAAAAAAGAGGGCAGGGCAGGGCAGGGCTCCTTGAAAAAATCGCCTCCCATCCCAATGTATGGGTTAAGGGGAAAAAAAATGCCCGGCGCGCGATTGCTACGGGTTTTTCACAAAGCGCGTATGTGTTTCCTGTTCCAAGCATGAAAATTACGCACCATCACGGTACAGTAGAAATTATGCGCGGCTGTCCCAATGGCTGCCGTTTCTGCCACGCCGGTTACTGGTACAGGCCGTACAGGCAAAAGGAAGAAGAACTTATCGCCTGTCAGGTAAACGAGATGGTGACAAAAGGCGGATGGCAGGAGATCAGCCTGTCTTCCCTTTCTTCGGGCGACTATGAAGGAATTACGGAATTAGTTGAAAATCTTAACGAGCGATTCAGAGGTTTGCACGTTTCATTCCAACTGCCCTCGCTTAAAGTCTCAGGTTTTTCACTTTCAATTTTAGAACAGATCGCCGTAACAAGGAAAAGCGGATTAACATTTGCCGTTGAAACGCCCAAAGAAGCATGGCAGGAGGCAATCAACAAGGAAGTGACAAAGGATTCAGTCGTTTCTATTATTCAAGAGGCAAAAAAGAACGGATGGAAAGGGGCGAAATTTTATTTTATGATAGGGCTTCCCGTGCCTGTTTTTGACAAAAAGGAAGAAGAGGAAATAGTTTCATTTATCGCCGATATTGGCAGAAGAACCAGAATGCACTTTAACATTAACGTAGGAATCTTTATCCCAAAACCGCATACCCCCTACCAATGGGCAACACAGCTTGACAGCGAAACGGCTATAGAAAAACTTAATTTTATCCGCTCAAAACTAAAACCTTTAGGGCATAAGGTAAGCATATCAGACGCCCTCATTTCACAAATAGAAGGCTTGTTAAGCAGGGGGGATGAAAGAGCGGGATTATTATGCGAACAGGCGTGGTCAGCCGGAAGCAGGCTTGATCCATGGAGCGAATTTATTAACAAAACGGAATGGCGCAGGGTACTGGAAGATAACCGCAGCGTCGTAGATTCAATTTTATCGGGAAAGAATAAACCGTTTCCTTGGGAAAATATTGATTCCCATATAACGCCTGAATACATTAGGCAGGAATTTGAAAAATCAGAAAACAGCCTTAGTACTTCCTCATGCAAGGAAAAATGCAATAATTGCGGAGTATCATCTAAAATAGCGCCATGTCCGCCAAAAAAGTTAGAAAATCAAATAAGCAAACCATACTCTTTTGTTAACCGCAAAAACACAGAAGTTAACGATAATTCTTTGCATAAAACCGACCCGTCAATATACAGGGTATTGTTCAGTTTCAGCAAAGAAGGGAGTGCGGTATTTCACGGACATTTAAGCCTTATAGAAATTTTTTCATTGTCATTCAGGAGAGCGGGAATTTCAGTAATGTATACAAAGGGCTTTAACCCCCTAATAAAAATGGAATTTGCGTCCCCGTTATCAATTGGCGTAAGCGCGGATTGTGAAATTGCCGCTGTGGATTTCACGGAAGAAATACCGATGGAACACTTTGTTACTGATTTAAACAGCAGTTTACCTCATGGGTTTTCCATTAAAAAAGCGGAATCCTTTTTAATAAAAAGCGGCATGAAAAAACACTCATTGTCATCGTTATTGTGGGGTTTTGAATATGCGCATAATGACGGAGTTGATTATGTTAACCAAAAAGAAGAAAAAGTTTACAGACAAAACCGCATAAATAAAGGCGAGACCTTATTTTCATTAAAACGAAACGAAGTCCTTGCGCGAAATATAACAAACGAGAATGCAAACCAATGGATACCGTACTTTAACGCATACCGCTTTTTATACCCAAATTGATCCCCTTGAGGGGTTAGCGTTAACTGCATAACACCGCTACACGTTACTATTCATAACGCGTATTCTGTCTACCAGCGAATATCTGCTATTATGTTCGCGCTCCTGTTCGTGTGGTTCGTGGTAAAAAATAAGAAACAATATTAATTCTCCTGAGGCAATTTAAAAATACTGATATGCGTGGGCTTGCCGTAAAGCCTTGTAAAATTTCTTGGATGTCTGCCTACGGCGACAATATACATTGAAACAAAAGCATTTTGAGGAATACCGCTTTCTCCTGAGACATCGGCATTAATAGTTGGATTTCTTTGAGATGACTTTTCATAATCTTTTAAATCATCGGTACTGAAAAAATATCTGTCCTCTGGTTCTGGATTAAATTTCCCCTCGCCATTTGAACGTAAAAGTATAAGTTTATTTCCTCTATATTCAATATAAGGCTCTACGCCGGGTATTGGGTCAAAATTAATGCTAAAAGAACCGCCATTTATTGAAAGTACCGTACCGATATTTATCCCATCAAGTTCATAATATCCCCTGCCGCTGAATGTGGTTGAAGAAGGAATTGATGTGGCATTTGTCCTGTCCGTATATGAAGATAACCCGGTGTAATCAGATGATATTCTTGGAAATCTTTTCAGTATTTCAATACTATCGTTGTCATCATTGCTGGTATATATCTTGTAAAAAATGACATACCCTGTCGCATAATGAGAAACATCATTGAGCAAATTGGGTGGAATGTTTATTACCGCTTTAGTATTTTTTTCACTCGTAATAACTTCTTCCGGCACTTGAGGAATATAATAGTACTCGTCAATTCCGCAGGTTAATAAAAAAAAACAAAATCCAAATATTACCGATGTTTTAAGATAATTCATTTAACATCAATGACTGCAAGCCTGCTCCTTGCAAGGCTATGCCAGACCGGCATTTCAGGCCATTTAATCAGTACTTCCCGATACGCTTCAACTGCGGCTGTAGAATTGCCAAGAGTTTCATAAAGCCTTCCAATTGAAAATTGGGCGCGTGGAGCCGCCGGAAACTCAATCTTTTGGGCTAGGCACTGTTTTAAAAGCTCAATCGCCTGTTCAAGATTCCCTTGTTCTTCCGAGGCGGCGGCTGCGTTAAATAACGCTATCGGGGCAAGGTAGGTATTATTACCGGTTTTTACTGCGGAAAGCCATGCGTCTTGAGCAAGACTCCAGTCCTTTCTTCCGGAATAAATCTTCCCGATAATAGACCATGCTTTGCTTCCCGCAAATCCTTTGTTTTTTTCCGCAAAAGTTTTAAGGTCGGCAAGCAGATTTTCCAAATCTTCAGTATAAAAGTCTTCATCACTATTTAAAGTTAATTCATCATACCTGCCGTATAATTCGTCAAGTTCTGCGGTCGCTTTCTTGTTAAGCGCGTCGCTTATTGAAAGAAAGGCAATCAATCCAATAAACAGGAAAAGCAGTATGCCGATGGTTATAAATATCGCTTTTCTGTGGTTTTTAATAAAATCGTTGATTTTTTCTCCGACATTATCATTCTCGTTGTTTTGCATTATATCTCCTTGGGATTACTTATTTTAAGCTCTTTTATCAATCTTGACAAGTAAGTACGCTGTATAACAAGAGCCTTAGCGGTTTCCGTTTGATTCCAGTTATTTTCATCCAGTACTTTGCGAATAAAGTTGGATTTAAACACGTTAAGCGCGGTTTTTAGATTACGCTCCGTTATTTCTTCCTCGCCTTCGCGGGACGTTGATTTTAAAAATAGGTCTTCAGGCTCAATCCATTTATTTTTGCCGATTACGCACGCCCTTTCTATGCAATTTTGCAATTCCCGGACATTGCCCGGCCATGAATAGGAAAGCATCGCCTGCAGCGTTTCGTGTGAAAATCCGCTGAATTGTTTCTTGGTTTCCCGCATAAAATTTTTAAGGAAAAAATGCGCCAATTCGCCAATATCTTCGGGACGCTGGCGCAGGGGCGGAATATAAATAGGCAGAACGTTAAGGCGGTAGTATAAATCGCTTCTAAAAGCGTTGTTTTTTACCTGTTCTTCAAGGTCTTTGTTGGTTGCGGCTATAATACGCACGTTTACGTTTACCGTAACATCAGAGCCGACCTTTTCAAATTTTCTTTCCTGTATAACGCGCAATATTTTCGCCTGCAGCGACAGAGGCAAATCGCCTATTTCGTCAAGAAAGATAGTGCCGCCGTCCGCCATTTCAAAACGGCCTTTTCTGGAAGAAATGGCGTTTGTAAACGCGCCTTTAACATGGCCAAAAAGCTCGCTTTCCAGCAAGCCTTCGGGAATGGCGGCGCAATTTACCCTTATAAACGGCGCGTTTTTTCTTGCGCTGTTTAAATGCACCCTCTCCGCGAATAATTCCTTGCCTACCCCGCTCTCCCCTAAAAGTAAAACTGAAGAATCTGTTTTTGCAGCCCTGTCAATAATTTCCAATATTTCAAGAACAGCCGGGTTTTTTGTTATAATTGTTTTAAACTGATCGTCTTGCAGCCTGTCCTGCAAGTTTTGAATTTCACTGCGTGCCTCTTCCATGATTTTTGCGTTGACAACGGCCAATGCCGCCTGATTGGCGAAAATCTCAAGCCATTCAAGATCTTCCTGAGTAAAATCCGCTTCATTCTTTTTATTAATAACTTCTATAACGCCGATACAATCGTCTTTAACCCTCATGGGAACGGCCAAAATGGTTTTTGATTTGTAATTAATTTCTTCTCCGATATTGTGCAAATGCCGCTTGTCATTTTCAACGTCGTTGACAATCAGAGATTTGTTGTTTTGCGCCACCCAGCCCGCGATTCCTTCTCCGGTTTTAACTGTATACTTTTGAACTTCATGGCCCTTTGAACCCAGCGCGACTTCAAAATAAAGCTCGTTTTTTTCCCTGTCCATAAGCAGAAGGCTTGACGCTTCAGCTTCAGAAAGACGAGTCGCGGATTCCATAATTTGGGATAACAGGCTATGGATATCCTTGTAATTGGAATTTATTAGAGCGTTTATCTCTATAAGAGTATGAAATTTTTCAACATCGATCTTTGACAGCATAGCCGTCTTTAGCCATTGTCCTTTGAATCTCCTGAGCCGTTGTTTTTAGATTTTAAAACGGCGCCCAGGGTATAAGTGGAATCCGATGATTCCTCCTTAGCCATATAACGGGATAACTCGTCACGCTGCATTTTTTTCTGATAATCGCGTATTGAGAAAGCCGCTTTTTGCTTGTCGCCTTGAATTTCAAGGACGATAGCTTTTATTTTATCTCCTACTTTATATTTTTTTAACGCTTCATCGGGATTATCGTCGCGGTTTTCAACAAGATTTGTTTTATGTATAAGCCCTTCGATGCCGCCGGGAACTTTTAAAAACAGGCCAAAGTCCGTAATGGAAACAACTTCACCTTCGATGGGAGAACCCGGTTTGTAATTATCGCTGAAATCTTTCCATGGGTCTTCTGATAGTTGCTTAATTCCAAGTTTGATGTTTCTGTTTTCTGCGTCTACGGACAAAACCATAACTTCAATTTCCTGACCTGCCGTAAGCCCTGAATTTTTGCTTTTCTTTGTCCATGATATATCGTCAGTATGCAGAAAACCGTCGATGCCTTCTTCAAGCTCAATGAAAGCGCCCGCGTTTGTCACCTTAACAACTTTTCTGCTGATTCTTGTTCCTACCGGGTATTTTTCTTCGATAGTGACCCAAGGATTATCCTTAACCTGCTTGAGCCCCAAAGACACCCTGCCCGCCTGAAGATCGTAACCTAAGATCATACATTCAACCATGTCGCCGGCTTTTACTAAGTCCTGCGGTTTTTGGACTTTCTTTAGCCATGAAAACTCCGAAATATGCGCAAGCCCTTCGATGCCTTCTTCAAGTTCAATGAACGCGCCAAAGTCGGTAAGTTTTGTAACCTTGCCTTTTACAATGTCATTAACATGATATTTTTCTTCAAAGTGAACCCACGGATCGTCCGTGTAATGTTTGAGCGAAAGATTGATTCTTTTTTCATTACGGTCAATGCGTATAACTTTTAGTTTTATTTCCTGGCCTTTTTTTACAAAGTCTTTAGGGCGCGTAACGTGCCCCCAGCTCATATCGTTAATGTGCAGAAGGCCGTCAAAACCGCCAAGGTCGATGAACGCGCCAAATGAGGTGAAACTTTTTACTATTCCCGTTACATCGGCGCCAATGGGAGTTTTCTCGAAGAATTCATTGCGCTTGCGGTCAAGGTCTTCTTCCATGAACTTGCGCCTATTAACGACAATATTAATTTTACCGTCAGAATAAAGGCGTTCGACAAAAACCTTAATTTTTACATTTAAAAGTTTTTCAGGCTTATCAAGTTTTTGCACGTCTGCCTGGCTTACCGGGAGAAACGCGTGCACTCCGGTTCCAAGGTTAACGTCAAAGCCGCCTTTCACCTGTTTTTCAACGATCCCTTCTACGGGTTTTTTATCCTTGAACGCCTGGTGCAAATTTTTCCAGAAAATTTTTGCGTCAGCTTTTTGTTTTGATACAATAACTTCGCCGTATTTGTTTTCCTTTGTAATAAGGATAACAGATACATGGTCACCGATATTCGGAATCTCGGAAAATTCCGTAATGGGAATTTTTCCTTCCGATTTGTAACCTACGTCGATGAATACCTGATCAGAGGTAACTTGGATTACCTTGCCCTCGACCAGCTGACCCTCTTCAAGCTGTTCGAGTGTTTTTAAGTATTCTTCCTGTAATTGAGTTTGAATGTTTTCTCCGTCTTTTGCCGGACTCGTGTCCGCGCCCACTTCCCTATCAGCCATTTTTGTTTCTTCCCTTAATTATTGGTTATTATTTATTTCTTTTATTAATCTCTCATAAACTTGAATAATGGTCAAGCCACTAGTGTCTAAATATTTAACGCCTTCCGCGATTTTTAAACTGCCTTCAATTTTGTTCTTGTCAATCTCATCCCGCTGTAAAATGGCGTTTTTTATTTCCGCAAGGGGCAAATTTGACACCCCCTGCTCAAAGCGGCGTTTAGCCCTTGAATCTGGAGACGCGTCAAGATAAAAGCGGTATTTTGAGTCAGGGAAGACAACGGTAGTCATATCCCTGCCCTCAACGACAATATTCCGTCCTTGCGAAAGGTTGCGGATAAGGTCGTTTACAATGTGCCTGACCGGGACAATCGCGGAAAGGGGCGCGGAAAATCTATCAATTTCATCGGTATGAAGGAGTTCCGTAACATTTTCACCGTTAAGGAAAACTTCCGTTTTTTGATAGGAAATTTGAGCGTTTTTGGCAAATTCGATAACTTTTTCACTGTCATTTATATCGATTTTAGCCCGTAAACAGCCTAAAGTAATAGTTCTATACAAATTTCCCGAATTAATGTAGGTAAATTCTTTTCCGTCCTTGTCCTTAAGTTTTTCCGCCAATAATTTGGCTATGGTGCTTTTACCTGAGCCTGCGGGGCCGTCAATCGCTATTACCATGTATTTCTCCTTTTTGGGCCGCAGTGCAGGGCTGTTATTTCGCTGTCTGACAGGGGTCTTGAGCTTCCTTGTGACAAATCCCCAAGCAAAACGGGGCCTATTCTTACCCTGCGCAGTAGAGCCGGGTGCAAATGAAAGTGCGAAAACACCCTGCGAATTTCCCTGTTTTTGCCCTCGACAAGAACAATACGCATTGTTTTCCGCCCGGTTTTTTCGGCTTTTTTCGCCTTATAATACTCATCCTCAACCGTAATACCGTTATTAAAAGCGTCCGTTACTTCATCGGGAATAACGCCTGTCGCTTCTACGATGTATTCTTTTTCAAGCTCAGAACTGGGGTGTCCAAGACGGCTTGCGAAATTGCCGTCGTTTGTAAAGAAAATCAAGCCGCAGGACATAAAGTCAAGCCGCCCTACATTGTACAGGCGTTCCTGTGTTTTTGGAAGTAGGCTGAGAGCCAAAGGCCGCCCCTGCGGATCGTTTGAACTGCAAATATAACCCGGCGGCTTATTAAGCGCGAGGTACAGTAAACGCGTTTCCGTTTGGACGGGTTTTCCGTCAAGAAGGACAATATCGCCGTCTTCTACTTTACTTCCCTGAGAAGTAATTGTAATCCCATTTACGGATACCCTGCCCTGCGCGATTATTTCCTCAGCCGCCCTCCTTGAAGCGATTCCGGCATGGGAAAGATAAACTTGAAGCCTAATCCTTTTCCCCCTCAAGCTCAAATTTTTCAATATCGCTTTCGCCGAGTTTTGGAAGCTCAGAGATAGAGTTCAGGCTGAATTGTTTTAAAAACTCCTTTGTAGTGCCGTACATAACGGGACGGCCTGGAATGTCTTTTTTTCCCACTTCGCGGATAAAGCTTTTTTCAAGAAGCAGGCGGATCATATTGTCCGCAGATACTCCCCGGATTTTTTCTATTTCGACCCTTGTAATCGGCTGTGAGTACGCGACAATAGCGAGCGTCTCCATTGCGGCGCGGGAAATTTTCCCCTCGTTTTTTCTGCCGTATCTTTCTTTTAAGTTATCCCAATATTCGCGTTTTACGGAAATTTTTATTCCGCCTCCTACGCGGGTAAGTTCCAAAGCGCAGTCAGCGTTCGCGTAACGCTCGCTTAAATTATCCAGAGCGCCCGTTACGGCTTCTTTTGAAAGGCCGCAAATACGCGAGATCATCCCTTCATCAAGAGGGTCCCCTTCCATGAAAAGAATCGCTTCGACAAGCGCGGTTTCTTTTTCTATATTTTCAATCACAAAAAACTCCGTCCGTAAAATTATGAATTAGCGGATATTTCCTGCCTGTTCGGCCTAATCAGAATATCACCAAATAGGCGGTTTTGATAGATCACTATCATGCGTAATTTCGCCGCTTCAAGAACAGCCAAAAAAGCGCAAACTACGTCAAGCGTGCCAGCCCTTGTAATAAGTTCCGTAAACCTGCACTCCCCTTTATTTTCCAAAAATTCGTTAAGCAAAGCGGTTTTTTCATTTACCGTAACTTCCTCATAAAGATCGATAATGCGCTCCGCTGGAAGGTTAATCGCCAATGATGAAAAACTTTTCAGCAAATCCCAAATATCCGCTTTTTCCCACATATCTTCATCCGCGAACGGCAAATTGTGCTGAAGCCTTTTGCGCTCTATCAGCCACTCGTTCTCGCTTTCCTTTTCTTCCATGAGTTCGGAAAGTTTTTTATATTTCTGATACTCAATCAATCTTTCAACAAGTTCCGCCCTTGGGTCTTCTCCTGAATCCTCAGTTATTTCCACCGGCAGGAGAGTACGGCTTTTTATGTAGAGCAAAGTTGTCGCCATCGCGTGGAAACTTGTAAGGTCTTCTATGTCCATCGTTTGCGCGTTGTAGAGGTACTCTATGTATTGCTCCGTTATCTGGGCGATGGGGATGTCGTAGATATTTATCTCGTTTTTGCGGATCATGTATAGCAGTAGATCTAGGGGGCCTTCAAATTCGCTTACTTTGAAATTGCGGGATGCTTCGGGCTTTACTTCCATAGTAGGGGTATTATAGCATAAATAAAATAAAGAATTCTACCACGAACCAATACGAACAACTACGAACAACTACAAGATATGTACTAAAAGTTCGTGAAAGTACCGAAGGTACTATTCGTGTGGTTCGTGGTAAAGAAATTCCTATTCCGCCGTCTTACCCTCGTCCTTCTCTCCCTCAGTCTTCTTCGCCTTACCGCTCTTTTGTGATGCGGCGGCGGGTTTGGGCTGTTCCCTGCCGGGGAAAATTTGCGCTCTTAGTTTTGCATCCAGTTCTTTCATAAAGTCGGGGTGCTGTTCAAGGTAGTCTCTTGTGTTGTCCCTGCCCTGCCCTATTTTTTCGTCTTTGTAGGAATACCATGCGCCGCTCTTTTTAATAATGTCGTACTTTACAGCGCAGTCCAAAAGACTGCCTGTCGCGGAAATACCCTTGCCGAACATCAGTTCTATTTCTGTTTTTCTAAACGGCGGCGCAACTTTGTTCTTTACAACCTTGACGCGCACCCTGTTGCCAATCGCGTCCGCGTCCTTGCTCACTTCGATTGTTTCCGTCTTACGGACTTCAAGGCGTAATGATGAATAAAACTTTAGCGCGTTTCCGCCTGTGGTGGTTTCCGGGTTACCGAAAAAGACGCCGATTTTCATGCGGATTTGATTGATGAAAATTAGAATTGTGCGCGATTTGCCGATGGTAGCCGTAAGTTTGCGCAGCGCCTGGCTCATTAAACGAGCCTGCGCTCCCATTTGCGCGTCTCCCATTTCGCCCTCGATTTCCGACTGCGGGGTAAGCGCCGCGACCGAATCCACTACGATTACGTCTATCGCGCCTGAGCGGACAAGATTTTCGGTGATTTCCATCGCCTGCTCTCCGTTATCGGGCTGGGAAATCCAAAGCTCATCGATGTTTACGCCGAGATTTTTCGCATAAACGGGGTCTAGCGCGTGTTCCGCGTCGATGAATGCCGCATTTCCTCCCAATTTTTGGGCTTCGGCGATTGCATGAAGGGCAAGAGTCGTCTTCCCTGACGATTCAGGGCCGAAAATCTCGATAATTCTGCCTCTGGGATAGCCGCCAATACCAAGCGCCTCGTCCAAAAGGATCGAGCCTGAAGGTATTACCTCGATGCCTTGGGCAGCTTCGTGCGTCCCCAGTTTAATTAATGATCCCGCGCCAAATTGCTTTTCAATCTGAAGCCGGGCCGCTTCCAGGGCTTTTGCCTTTTCCTCGCTTGAAGCGTTAGGATTGCCCCTGGTTTTTTCCGTGTCATTTGATTTTGCCATAAAATCTCCTCCCCTATATATGGCGCGCGGATTCACAGCGCTTTACCGAAACATGAAACATTTTATCTTTTTTTTAAAAATTTGTCTATAGACAACTACATATCTGTCAAGTATTTTTTTGACCAAGATTCATTGAATTAACCAGATAAATAGGTGATAATGAATTATGAATCCATTTATAGTTTGCGCCACGCGTTCAATGCGAAATTACGCTTCCCAAGTAATCGGGTGTTTATCCAAATATTTGAGTTTCTCTAAATTGACGGAGCAAATTAACGGCCTTGATTTGCTGAATACCGATATTTTCGCCAACGGCGAAATGGAAGTTACAGTCAATTATTCGATTCGGGGAAGGGACGTTATCCTCTTTTCATCTTGCGCGCGAAATGATGCCGGTATTAATGTGGGTGAAACAAAAATTGAATTGTACCACGCTATAGACGCGCTGGTACGCTGTCAGGCGAACAGGGTTATCGTTTTTGAACCGTTTATTACCTGTTCGCGTTCAGACCGTACTACGCATAGAAGTTCCGTAGGTTTATGGGTCCATTTTAAGACGCTTTCCAGTCTTGGAGCGCGGCACATTATTACTTTTCAGCTTCACTCCGACAAGTCAAAAACCATGCTGGATCCGTCTGTCTGCGCCATTGACGACATACCCGCCTTAACGCTGTTAAAAAAATATCTTTGCGACACGTATATTAAAACGCTCGATAACCTTGAAAATGAAGTAAGAGGCAACTGGGCTTTTTGTTCCGTAGACGCGGGCGGAGAAAAAATCGCTCGCGGTTTCGCGAATTCATTTGGAGCGCCATTAGTTGTCGCCCACAAGCAGAGGGATTATTCCAAACCAAATACTGTGGAGTCAATTAACATTTTAAGCGCCGATCCGTTGGAAAATAAAAGCCTTTGGATTGTGGACGATATGATTGATACGGCCGGCTCAGTAGAAAAACTTATTCGCGCCCTTTCCGCGTTAAAACCAAAAGACATAAATATAATCTCAGTCCACGCGCTTTTCTCTACGCCCGCCGTCCAAAAACTTGACGCGCTCATTAAAGACGGACTGTTAAGCCGTATGATTGTAACGGACACCGTATGCTGTTCCGGTTACAAGGAAAAACTTCCATGTCTTGAAGTCGTGCAGTCCGCCGAACTCGCGTCCGGTATTTTAAAGGCGATTATAAACAATGAATCCTTAGGCAATCTTTTAAAGCCCTTCAGCGCAAGAGAGTATCTTGGAGCAAAGTGATTATTTAAAAAGAGTTCACACTAAGATCACAAAGAACCCTTCCCCGTTATTTAAGTTTCTTCTGTATCCAATAAAATCGTAACAGGTCCGTCATTAGTGTACTTTACCATCATGTGCGCTTGAAACTCCCCACATTCGCAGACAAGTCCCGTCTTTCTTACCGCATCCATAAAATACTCATAGAGTTGTTTCGCTTTTTCAGGCGGGGCAGCCCCATTCCATGAAGGGCGCCTTCCTTTTCGCGCGTCAGCTAACAATGTAAACTGCGAAACCGCAAGAACTCCCGCCTGACTGTCAGCAGAAGCCAAGTCTTTCAGGGACAGGTTCATCTTTCCGTCTTTATCGTTAAAAATCCTTAGATACGCTATTTTCTCAGAAAGCCAGTCCGCGTCAGCCTCAGTATCGTTATGCGCAACTCCCAGATAAACAAGCAGGCCGCTCTTAACGCTTCCCTTCACAACCCCGTCAACGCTGACCGTCGCGTCTTGAACCCTTTGTACCACAGCTTTCATTCTTACATCCTAACCCAAATTTCTACCACGAACCACACGAACCAAAGCGAACAGCGACAAAATTTCGGACAAAAAGTTCGTGGTGTTCGTGTGGTTCGTGGTAGAATTCTTATTCCAATTTCCCCGACTGATGTATCGCCACGCCTTCCAATTTAATGTCAGAAGACGAATCAAACGTTATCCTTCCCAGCACTTCAAGCGGTTTTTCCGTGTTTATCGAGACGGGGCCGGAAAAAATAACAGGAACAATTCCTTCAAGAGTTTTGCGGGTATCATAGCCTACTAGAAGATCAAAGGTTGTCCCTTCATCCGTTACCGCTACATTTGTCGCCATGCCCTTCCAAATAACGTGTACGTTTCTGTAAATGGCGCTTTCGTTTTTTACGTCGGCAAACGAAGGATTATCCGCCCTTTTAAAATTGTCAAATCCGGGAACTTCCATGTTGTCCAATAAAAGCCGCGCCCTGTTTTTAATTCCCTGTGACGCGTTGGATTCCAGAATGCGGTTAATGCTTTTTTTCGCTTCCTCGTCGCGATATGATGTAAAAAGAGATAATGCTTTATCGTAAAGATTTACCGCCTGATCGCGGGTTAGAATGTACCTGTAGTTGCCTCCCACCTGAACACTTTCGCGTTTGTCCTGATCTGACAGGTTAAAATCAGCCGTAGAACGCTGATTTTTCGATTTAAACGGGTTGGGCAGTACTTTTACAGTTATCAATATTCCAAAAACAAGAATAACCGCCGCGGCAAATATTAAAGAAATATTTAATATTGTTTTTGGCGTAACGGAAGGGGCGGGAATGGGAGGAAATAATTTTGAGAGATTTTCCGTCATCCAGTCAGACAATGCTTCGCCTGCGGAATATTTTCTGATAACGGCAAGGGCTTTTTTCGCGATTTTGTTTTTCTGGTCAAGTTCCTGCACTTCAAGATAATAATGTACGGCCTGAACCGTATCCATCCGTTTCAGATAAAGAACAGCAAAACAAAGCATTAAGTCGGGATCGTTTATTTTTATTTTTCTTGCCAAATTAAAATTTTCATGAGCCTGCGCGTAATTGCCGGAATAAAGGCATATTATGCCGTACAGGTAATAGTATTTAAAAGAACCGTAATATCTTTCTTCTTCATCTTTAAGAACATTTAACGCGCCTTCATAGTCGCGTTTTTTTGCAAGAATAGCCGCTTTGTTCAAAAAAGAATCAAGTTTCATTGTAAACGCGTTTAATTCCTGATTTTATGCCTGTCAATGGCTTGTTCAATTTCCGTAAGATCCTGTTCACTAAGATATATTTGACCTTCAATAAACAAATTAAGAATTTCCTGCAATTTTATCAGGGTAATTGTATCGGAGCTTTCATTTTTTGCGGACGCTTCATTCTGCGCCTGAGCTTCTATAGCAGGTATATTAATTGTCGATTCTACAGTGTATATATTATACTCAGGGGAAACTAGGAGTATTATCTGTTCGGATTGCTGTGTTTCATTTGGTTTTGAAGCATCTTCCGTTGTTTTTTTATCCGCTATATGGGAAGGCACGGTTGTCAATTTATACCATGCTAAATCTTCCGTTGTAAGGAATACCGTATAAGTTAATGTTTTATCGCGATCAAGTATTTCAGGACCAAAGTAATAACATACTGCGGAATCGCCGACGGAATAGGGCAGATTATTAAAAGAGCGGCCTTGTAAAGGGGCAAGCTTCCATGGCGCGTCATTTAATCTTTTCCAGTTTGCTATGTGGACAAGTTCAGGGCCTTTTCCTAAACCGTCTTCGGGATTAACAATGCTCCCCATTAAAGAAACTTTGTTGCCGCGTGAAATCCAAAATAACTCGCCTGAACGGTTTTCTAAAAATGTTTCCGATGTAATAACCTGCGTGTTTGTAAGAAACGGAACCTTCTTTCGCCCTTCCCCCAAAGTGGTATCAAGCAACATTCGCACGCCTATAGCGGACTTAACTGGCGAGATATTCTGGACTTTAATTGTTATCATAATTCCGTTTGTGTTTTCAGAAGCGGTAGTTTTAATCGGCGTAAAAAGTTGCGTTACTCTTATAAACTGCGACTCAAATACCAAAGCCGGGTCTCCGTTTAGCCTCTCAATTCTGGTTTTAAATTGCCTGGTGTTGCCAAGACGGTAAACTTTGCCGTCTATGTTAATCGACAAAAAGCTGGCTATAGGTTCGTCAGCGTTAAATAATGGCTCATAACGTATTGTCTTTGTATCTGAAAGACAATAAAGCGAAAAACTGCCCGTTTTTTCATTAAGAACCAGCCTGATATATCCGTCATCGGGAGGTTTCGGCGTATTGCGGCTTTTGTTTTGCTTGTTATCTTCTCCCTGTCCTAAAGTTTTACAACTGCCGAATGTGAGAATAATTAAAAACAAGGCAAAAGTAATAACTCTGCGGGAAAACATCATCGCCCTCCGGTTTCATTATTATTTAAAATTTCTTGAACGTCGTTTCCAAGTTGCTTTGCCCTTTCTATTAAATAATCATTATAGGTATAATCTGCGCTTTCAGGTTCCTGTACTCTTCTTTCAGGCGTGGTAACGTCTTCAACTATTTGTTGTTGGTCTTCGTTTTGCTTGAATTCCTGATTGTTCATATTTATGATAACGTTTTCATTATTTGAAAGTTCGGCTATGCGCCTTTGATACATATTAAGGGTATATTCATAAGTTCTTATCGTTCTTTGGTAATCTTCGCTTGTGCGCAGGGCTTCTTCATGACTCCACTGTAAAAGCGCCAAAAGTTCGGATTCTATTTTCTTTTGCTTAATTAAATCAATGCGGTAAGCGGCCGCTTCCACCTTGGGGCTGTCAGTATATCTTGCAATTACCCACGCGTAAAATTTTTCCGCTTCTTCATACTGCCCCATCGAGTATAAACATTCGCCCATCCAGAAAAAAGACGCCGCCCTTCTGTCAGCAGACTGGCGATCCGCGTCCGTTGTGGATTGATTGTAACGGTTTAGATAAAACAGAGCTTCTTCAAAATAGCCTTGGTTATAATAAACTCTGCCGCGGTGGTACAGCATATCCCTTGTATATGGCGAATTAGGAGAAATTTTAGCGAGGTCTTCCATGTCCCTTATTGCTGAACCGAAATCGGAGTATGCCAGTTGGCTTAAAATGACCCAATAAAGAGCGGCGGCTTTGTCATTGACAGTTGGAGCAATTTCTTGCGCTCGGCGGAATTCAATGGCCGCTTCTTGATAACGAGCCAACTTGTAAAGTTGTGTTCCGTTTTGGTACCTTCGCGTATATTGCGCCTGCGGGCTTTCCTGCGCCCCCAGAAAATCCGCGCAAATCAGCAGTAATAACAAAACAAACGGTAAAACGCATCTTTTTTGTTTCATACTCATATTATATTGAATTTCGGCTAGAATTTCCAATAAAAGATGTGTTCAAAAAGAAAAAAATCCGAAAGAGTTCACACAAAGAGTACAAAGAAGGGAAATGGGAGTAGGGAGTGGGGTTTTTGTCCGTTATCTTATCGTGAAATTCACGCTTATCCTTAGAACAAAGACCCCATTCCCCACTCCCCTCTTTGTGTGAAATTTGGCCATAAAACTTAGCCTTGAAGTCTGCCTACAAGGTCTTTTTTATCGTTATTTCCGAAAAAAGCGGAACCCATAACAAGCGTGTCAGCACCCGCTTTTATGGCGTTTTGGGCTGTTTTTTCGTTAATTCCGCCGTCAACGGAAATCCTGAATTTATACCCGGCTTCTTCCCTCATTTTTGCTAATTTTTCAACCTTTTTAAGACATTCGGGAATTAATTCCTGTCCGCCAAAACCGGGGTTTACGGTCATAATCAGCGCAATGTCTATAAAGGGCAGAACTTCCTCCAATACGGAACAGGGCGTGGAAGGGACAATCGCTATGCCGGCAAGCACTCTAAGTTCGCGTAATTCCGTTAAAAATTTATGGGAATGAACCTCAGATTCATAATGGAAAGTGATAGCGTCGGCTCCAGCGTAGGCAAAATCCTTTAAAAAATGCCCCGGATTGACTGTCATTAAGTGAACGTCAAAAAAAGCCTTTGATTTTAAGCGTAAAGCGCGGACAAGCTGAGGTCCGAAGGTTAAATTAGGAACAAAAGAACCGTCCATTACGTCCAGATGCGCCCACGGCGCGCCTGAAGCTTCAATCTCTGAAACCGCGTTGCCAAAATTGGCAAAATCCGCTGATAAAATTGATGGTGAAACGATAATTTTGTTCATTTTTAACATCATACACTTTTAAGACACTATTGTCAAACCTTAAAAAAATGGTATACTGAAAAAAGGAAAAAATGGAAAATGGGCAGGCTGCGGGGCTGTTGAAAAAAGCCTATGAAAAACTGAAAGCCTCTGATCCTGCGGCGGCTTGTAATTTTTTAGAACAAGCTATGGATTGTGACTATGAAAACGAAGAAATCAAACACGCGCTTAAATGCGTTAACTGGTGGCTTCAACACATCAGGAGGATTGACGAGATAAAAAACCCTTACGAAAAAGGAGCTTCATTAATCTCAATGTTAAAACAATACTATGTTTTTTTGGAGCAACTAAATCAAAATTTTGAACAGTGCCAGTATTCCATACGGTACTTTGTTTATTCAAAAGCGCTCTTTTTTTTTGAAGGATTACTTTCAAACCCGGCAAACCAGCATGACGGCGGTTTATTGCTTTTGGCAGGCCGCTGTTATAAGGGAATCGGCAATTATGACGAGGCGCTTAACTGCCTTGAGCAGGCCGTCAGAATAAAAAGGGACGATGCCGAGACTCTTGCCGAAGTGGCCGATATTAACGCTTTATTGGCGCAGACAAAAACTGCCAAAACATTGTTCAGGGAAGCTTTTTTCATAGACCCGTCAAAGATTGACATGCGGTTTATGGAATCAGCTTTTATTTTGAAACTTCGTAACAGCGTTTCACAGCTTGGTTACAAAGACGAAGAATTAAGCGAATGGATACCTGTTTACGGATATTTATGGGGGGTATTTTCCGTAAAACGCGAATTAAAACAAACTGAAGCGGGAAGGCTTAAACAGTCGATTTTCGCGCTGGAAGCCGAATATGACTCAAATCCCGCAAAAAAATCAATTTTAAAGCCACGGCTTTTAAACCATTATTTTTGGCTTATTGATTATTATGAAAACAGCCATGAGGATCCTTCGTTGATTGAAGAGACCTTATTAAAAATAAAAGTAACCGATCCGGATATTTACAGTATGTATGCCCGGTAGGACAGGAGAAAAATTGTATGAATAATGCTGATACGGCGGTAACATTGTCAGAAAACGCGCAAACCCTTTTAAAAAATTTACATGAAACGTTAAATGAAGAAAAATGGACCAGAGCGAGCTTGAGCAATTACTCGACCAACCAATTCAAGGAACTTGACGCGATTCTTAAAACCGCGCGTGAAGAAAAAGCGCTTGACGAGCTTAAAAAAGACTGCGACGAACATTTAGTCCACACAAGGAACAGTTTAATCGCCCTTTACCTTTCAGGCATGATCGCCTTATCGCGCCAGATTATCGACGATTCGGCTATGATCAACCTTGTATCGATTTTTTTAGATAACCACAAATGGGGTATCGTCAAATATTTGTGCGATAGAATTCTCGATCACGGCGAATCAAAGTACGCCCTGCGGACGTTAGCTGAATGTTATAAAAATGACAATGAGGAAGACAAAATATTGGGCGTTTGGGAAAGGCTTGTAAAAGTGGATTTTGAAGAAGCCGACATTACAAAATCACTTGCCGAGCATTATGAAAAACAGGGTAAAAAAGAAGAGACCATTGATTACTATAAAAAAGCCCTTCACCGTTACATTAATAAGGGGAACTTCGCAAGCGTAAAGGAAATTTGGGAAAAACTAATCAGCATATCTTATGAAGACATTGATTTTTTCCTTCACATTCAAAAAAAGATAGCGAAAGCCATAAGCGAGGACAAGACCGTAAGTTTGTTAAATGAACTTTACGCAAAATACAAAAACATTGATATTGACATAGCGATTAACATTTTAAAAATTATACTTGAATACGACGAGAAAGACGTTCATGGGCGAAGGGAAATAATCGAGTGCTTCAGGAAAAAATACGCCGCCCACAGCCAGCTTGAAGAATATATCCGCATTTCCAATCTTTCCCAAAATTACCGCGCCGTTCATCAGGCGATTGCCGATTTTGAAAAACACATAGCATTTGACAAAGGCAATTTCGTGTATCACCGCACATGGGGGGTCGGGCGCATCGCGAGCATTGTAGGCGATGAAATAAAAATTGATTTCTCCAAAAAACGCGGCCATTCAATGTCGCTTAAAATGGCGGTGGACGCCCTTCAAACGCTTTCAAAAGATCATATATGGGTGTTAAAAGCCACAAAGAAAAAAGAAGAAATCCGCGAAAAAATTAAAGATAAAGACGAAAATATTATTTGGACTCTTAAAACAATAATTAAGAGTTTCGGCAACGCATGCGACATGAAAAGGATCAAAGCGGAGATCTCCCCCGCCCTGCTTTCCGCAGGCGAGTGGGCGACGTGGAGTTCCAAAGCGCGTGACATTTTAAAATCAAATCCCGATTTCGGAGTAAGCCCCGAAAACAGCGATATTTTCATCGTGCGCGACAGGCCGGTAAGCGTTACGGAAAAACTCTACAACGAATTCTGCGCTCAGAAAAATTTTTATGACAAAGTATCGGCGATTCGCGATTATGTCAATAATAAAAACGCCTCTGCCGACTCGGAAATGTTTATGGAGATGTTCTCTTATTTTACGGCTTTTCTGCGGCTTCCTTCCCGAACAGAAGCGGAAGATTCACGCAGATCCGCCGATACCGTGAATCAAAATGCCGAATACGCGGTAGCCTCTTATTTATTGCTGAATGAACTAATCGCGAATAAAAATTATTCTTATCTTAAATCGTCTTTTTCTTCTGACTTTGCGGAAATATTTTCAAATATTAAAGACGTTCCTTCACTGTTTAAGAATTTAAAAGATACAAAGTTAAAAACGGAACTGCTTGCCAATGTAAAACTTTTTATCGGTAATTGGCCTGACATTTATATTAAATTGTTTCCCTATTCCCAACTTGTCTCCATTACAGAACAGCTTGAGGAAGCGGGTTTTGAAAACAAACTTTCCGCTCTGTGCGTTGACTGTTTCGACCGCTACCGTGAATGTCGCGAAGCCGTCGTCTGGCTTTATAAAAACGCGATGGAAAAACCATGGTTTAAGGCGGCTAACATCGGCAAAGAAAAACAGCTTATCACGCTTATTCACATTTTAGACGTTACTTTCCGCGACATAGAAAATTCCAAGGACACCGTAGAAAACAGAAAAATTAACAAACTGGTTCAAAACATACTTTTTAAAGACGGCGAATTAAAATCATTTATAGATAATTCAGACGAAGACGCGATTATAAGGATTTTCACATTTATTAACGACGTTAAAGACCTTGATCCGCAGGATAAACTCAATCTGCGCTCAAGAATTATTGATAAATATCCAAACTTTAAATTCTTTGGCGATACTGAAAAAAAAGTTTCAAGAGGTCTTTTGGTTACACAGCCAATGTACGAAGAGAAAAAGAAAATCCTCGCCCACATCATGGAAGTGGAAGTCCCCGCCAACTCAAAGGAAATCGAGTACGCGCTTTCTTTGGGAGACCTGCGCGAGAACGCCGAATACAAGGCCGCGAAGGAAAAACAGGAACAGCTCAATTCACAGGTTGCAAAGCTCAAGGAAGAAATTGATAGGGCGCAGCTTTTCGACCCGAATTCCGTAAATATTTCCAAGGTGTCTTTTGGCACAAAAGTCGTTCTTTTCAACGAAACTGCCGGCAAAAAGGAAGAATTTACCATTCTGGGGCCGTGGGAATCTGATCCTAACAAATTTATTATTTCCTATCTTTCCCCGTTCGGCAGCGCTATACTTAACAGAACGGAAGGCGAGAAATTTGAATTTGCCATTAACAAAGAGAAAATTTCCTATTTAATTGAGAAAATATCGGCGGCGGAAATTTAATGTTTATGTTATTAGTGAGGTGAATTTATGAAAAGAAACTTTTTAATTTTTATATTACTTCTAACTGCGGTTTTTTGCGCTTACGGACAAAATAGTTCCCCTATTGATCTTGTACTGCTTCTGGACACATCGTCAGGAATGAGTTCATCTTATGATAATGTAAATAATTATATCACCGGCCCTTTCCTTAACGAATTCCTGCGTGTAGGCGACACTTTTCACTTAGTCACTTTTTCAATCAATCCAAGACTTGACTCCGCAAGGATCATTTTGGGAGTAGGCGATATTGAAACAATAATAGGGCGAATGCTCATTCAATACCCGATAGAAAATGGCAGTAATGTTACAAACGCGCTAACTTTCGCGGAACGTTACGTTACTTCCCTGCCCTCGCGCGCGAAAAAAATAGTCCTAATTACCACAGGCGGTTCCGATACAAACAACCTTGTAAACGCTTCAAAACAGCGTCTTATTTCCAGAAATACTACGCTGGATTATATCCAAGTAACTCCCGGCCGTCCTCTTTCCAATTTGCCAAAATCAGGCCGCCCTGAAGCAACTATGTCTGCCGTCAAAACAACACCGTCAACCGCTGCGGCAAAATCGCCTTCTTCTCAAAATGAAACAAAATCGGAAACACCTTCTCCGTCAGGTAAAACTTCAGGGACAAGTTCAACAGGTACGGAGGCATCTGGTACAGGTTCGACAGGGACAAGCGCGGCTTCTGAAACAAATAAATCTTCAGGAACAAATACTGCATCCGAGGCAAATTCAACTACCGGTACAAGTTCAGCCGCTACGGCGGGTACGGCTTCCGCAGAGGGCGCTTCCTCAACTGCGGAAACAGGCTTAAGCGAGGCAGGTCAAGTTTCTGCAGACTCAGGGGACTCAAGCGATTCACAAACATCAAAGACGTCATCCGGCGACAACGGCGCTTCCGTTTCTGATAACGCGGACACGGGTTATACGTCCGATGTTACAGATAAAAAGAAAGAGAGAAGCAAATCATTTTCCGCCTCATTGCCGTTTATTCTTTTAATAATTATTATTGCACTTGTAGTTTTAGGCCTTATTATTTATTTCGCCTCACGCAGGCTAGGCTCAAGCCCCAATCGCGTGATGGCCGAAGTCTCTTCTTCCGAATCAAAAGACGTAACAAGATTTAAGGATCACAGCAAAGATCTGGCGAGTTACGCGGCGGGTCAGAGCAGGAGAACCACGCCATACGAAGACAGGCATGTAAAACTTGATAAAAACAAACAGCCTGTAATTAACGCATCAGGCCCGCTCCTTTTAAATTTTGTCGTTGACGATCAAAATACGGAAATAGGAAAAAGGAATATCCATTCTTTAAAATCAGGTTACAGCCTGTCGATCGGCGGCGGAAAAGCGGACGACTTTCTTATTTTCCTTGTCCCAATGCCCGCGCATATTGGTGAAATACGCAGGAACGGCGGCTCGCTTACATTTATCCCGCAAAAACCGAAATATTTCCCCGATATTGGCTCTAATGAGGTAAAGGACTGCATAAACAAAACAATAAGGGTTATTTCAGATAAAAAATACGAAATGCGTTTCAGATTTGAAATGTATGAAGACCCTCTTGTCGCGCTGAACCGTATGCTTATGTCCGTTAAAGTGCCGGGCTGAAAATTTGCATTACGACCTGATTATAAGAAACGGGATTTTTGTTACCTCTTTAAGAACTTATAAGGCGGATGTTGCCATAAGGAACGGAATAATTTTTAGTACGGGCGAATTACACCGCAACGATACCGCCGACGACATATATGACGCTGAAGGAAAACATATACTGCCAGGCATAATCGACGCCCATGTTCATTTTCGCGACCCCGGGCTAACGGAAAAAGAGGATTTTGAAACAGGCAGCATTGCCGCAGCTTTTGGCGGCGTAACTACAGTCGCTGATATGCCGAATGTAATTCCCGTTACGTCAACACCGGAAAGTTTCAAGGAAAAAATAAAAATAGCGCAAAAAAAATCATATATAGATTTCGCGCTATTCGCGCTATTAACAAATGATAATTTAGACGAAATGGATAAATTAAAAAAATTGGGAGCTTTAGGTTTTAAAGTTTTCTTTGGGACTTCAACCGGCGACATCGCTTGTCCGTCAACCGCGATTCTGATTCAACAGATGGAAAAAAGCGTAAAACTTAATTTGCGAATAGGGTTTCATTGTGAAACAAGCGAAATAAATTCATACTTTACAAGCATCTGTAAGAATAAAACCAATTTAAGCGAAGGACAACTGCTGTCTCAGGCAAGACCCGTAATGTCGGAGGCGTTGGCAATTCAGACTGTTATTTATTACAATGAATATACAAAAGCGAAAATCCATATACATCACATAACGTCCAACAAGGGGCTTTTGCTTATTGCGGGCGCCAAACAAAAAAAAATGGACATATCAACGGAAGTCTGCCCCCACTATCTTTTATTTGACGAAACTCAAGCCGCGCATAAGGTATACCCTCCGATTCGCGGGCAAGAAGACAATAAAGCCATTTGGCAGGCTTTAAAAAAAGGCGAAATCAATTTTATTGCAAGCGATCACGCCCCGCATACCGCTGCGGAAAAATCTCTTCCTCTTTGGGAAGCGCCGGCGGGCCTTTGCGGGGTTGAAACTTCTGTTCCCCTTATGTTGAACGAAGTAAACAAAGGAAACTTGACTCTTAACGACTATGTGCGCTTTTCAAGCGAAACGCCCGCAAGAATTTGGGATATGTATCCTCAAAAGGGAAATCTTCGAGACGGCGCGGACGCTGATATTACCATTGTTGACATGAACATGAAAAAGGTAATCAGGGCAAGCGAACTTCATTCAAAAAGCAAAACAACCCCTTATGAGGGAATGGAAGTGCAAGGCTGTCCTATAGCGACAATAGTAAGAGGAAAATTTGTAATGAAGGACGGCAAGCTCACCGGCGTTAAAGGACATGGAATACACGTTAAACCAAAAGGCTTGCGTTAGTAGATATTTTTATAAGGAAGATGTTGAGGCTATCCGATAAGTTTGAAATTTACCACGAACCGCACGAACAAGGAGCGAACAAAGAGGGTTTGCGTTAACTACTTGTAAAGCGTAGTAGAGAATGGATGTTAAGAGATTCTTGTTCGTTATCTTATTTAGTTCGTGCGGTTCGTGGTAGAAATTTTTCTTTTGGCTCACTTCCAACAATTTTAGTCATAAAATAAACAAATCCCATAAACTTTTTGCGCCCCGCCCTCTTTTAGCGCGTCAGAGCAAACTTCCATTGTAGAGCCTGTTGTAATTACGTCGTCAATTACAAGCGCGGCATCCGGCGCGTCGCCGTTTATGACAATTCGCCCTTTTAAGTTGTTAAGGCGGTCATTGCGGTTTAACTCTTTTTGCACCTTGGATTTACCGCGTTTTAAACAATGGCTAACGGAAACTTCCGGCAAATATTTTTCCAATCTTTTCACAAGATGTTCAACCTGATCCCATCCCGCATCTTTTATTTTTCCGGGTCTTGGCGGAACCGGAACAATTACCGCATTTCGCAGGAGAGGCTCATTTTTAATAACTTCCGCAATTTTTTCCGCAAAAAAATCCGCGACAGGCAGTTTTTTCCCGAATTTATACGCCGTAAGAAGCTTGCGGTATTTTCCGGCATACGGGAAAAGCGTCCATAACCTGTCATAAGAACGCTTCGCGTCACGGCAGGACAGGCATGTTTCAAATTCGCTGATCAGAGGTTTTCCGCATATAACGCATTTGCCATTGTCAGCCGGGACTGAATCAAGCGCTAATACGCAGTCCCTGCACAACCCCAACCGTATTTCATCGCTTTCAATTAACGCGCTTTCGCAAAGAGCGCAGTTTTCCGGAAAGAGCAGGTTTTTCGCCTGCAAGATGATTTTCATAAAAGTTTTCATTACTCTATATGGGTGCGAGGTATGCGTTTTGCTTGACCGAAAACAAAAGAAATTTAAAAAATATTTTCATAACCCTATATGGCGCCCAAAGATGCACCGCGCTAAGTGGTGTAGATGAGTAATTCAACACGGCGTGGCGCTTGACTGAATTTGAAAGAATTTCGAAAAAATTTTTTATAAACAGTCAAGCAAAATGGCACTATCCCGCCGGATACCCCCATCGACATTAACACGCTAACGGACATTCTTTACAAAGATCAAATTAACGACGTGTCTTTCATCATCGACAACCGCCTTGTCGTGCTGATCGAACACCTTAATCGTACATGTCTACAACGTAAACCACGGGCATAATCCCGAAATTTTTAAAAAATGCGAAACCTTAGCCAACTACAGTATTTTTGTGGACAAGATTCGCGAATACCAGAAGAAAGAAAATTGCTTGAAAAAATGAAATCAATATGAGGCGATAGAAGTCGCGTGTGAAGAGGCTCGTGAAGAAGAGAGGAATTATTTTCTTGAATTATTAAACAAAGATTTAACTAAAGAAGAAATTATAGAGCGGCTTCAAACGAAAGAAGAAGATACAGAATAGCGAAGCGAGAAACTATCGCCCAGTTGTGATGTTTTTGCAATGAGCAATGAGCAATGTTGTTGTACGTTAGCTTCGCGTGTTGCCAACTTGTTATGCTCACTAACTTCGCTCTTTTATTACTGCTCCCACGCCAGCTTAGGAAGTCCTGAGCTGGTGTTCCAGACGGTTGAGGAGAAGCCCATAGTGCTTGTCCAAAATGCAGCATTTGTACTACTGATATCACCGCCGTTTACGGTTGCTGCGCCAACTGGGGACGCGGGGCCTTCCTGGACAACATCCCCGTACTTTTCGGCTTGACCAATCACCATGTTGCTTGAAGCATAATTGTTACTAAGGTTTGCGGCGTTGCCTACAATCCGTCCCGTATATGTGTAATCTTTGTTTCCGCTTGTTTTTACATAAAGCCCGAGTGCGACATTATTATTTACGCTGTTGCTGCCGTATGTGGATCCTACAATACCGCCCACGTAATTTTTAAAGCCAGTGGAAGCAGTGGGGGGAGTCTGGTTCTCAAGGGCGCTTTTGATCTCTACCCAGCCTCTGGCATAACAATGATCCGCGAAACCCTGCCCGACAAGACCGCCTGCAATTATGACTGACCAATACGGAGTGTAAGTACGCGGGTTATCAACCAGTACGTCTCCCAGCGCATAGCAATTTGACGCACTGCCGGCCCCTATCAGTCCGCCGATATTAACTTCAATAGGTATGTTTTCAAATGTAATACTAACCGAACCTGAAGCCCATGATTCTGTTGCAGAACCCTGCCCGACAAGCCCGCCGATATTAAATAGCTCCGTCCCCCCCTTGAGCACAATATTCAATCCGCCTGTCGCGTAGCACTTGGAAATAGTGCCGTAACTTTGTCCGACAAATCCGCCAAAATGAGCATCTGTCGATGACGACAACGCCTTGCCACTTATCGATCCCTCGGAGTAACACTTATTTACTGTACAATTAGTAAGCAATCCCCCGGCAAAACCGCCCATAGCTCCACCGTAAGAAAATAACGGGCTCGTATCTTTTATCATAACCGGGCTGACGTTGGCACATTCAGTAAAATCGGAATTTTGCGCGAACCCGACAAAGCCGCCGATATAAGAAGCATAATCGACTGATCTTATCTCAATCTCGACTTTCAAAGCGCGGGAATAGCAAGACTTGAAATATCCGTTGTCTGCATAGCCGATAACGCCTCCCAAATTTGGGGAACTATGATTTGTATCCCGGACAAAGATACTTCCCAATTCATACACACAGTTCTCCAGCCTGATCTTGTTGGCAGAAAGGGAGGGAAGGCTGCTGTTAGGTGCTACCCCGATTACCCCGATTATTCCTCCCGCGTAAAACCTTGCATACTCCTCAAGTCCAGATTGCCCCGGCTTGAACAGTTGGAGAGTGACTGCCCCGCAGTAATGCCACCCTTTATACTGCCCGCGATGCCGCCCGCGTACACAGAATATCCGCCGGTAACATTCAGACTGGTATTCGCCGCAAAGACACAGTTGGTCAGGCAGTTCGCCCCGCTGTTATCGATATAACCGGCTATACCCCCGGCATAGATTCTATTATTTTCTCCTCCCCCTACTGATTTTGAAAGGCTGAGGTTCAAACCGCCGTACACGTTCTCAAGCGTTGTAGCGGTTCCGTCCATGTAACCTACAACCCCGCCGTAATGCCTCGTGGTTGTGGTGTCGGAAACACTATGGCTCAACGCGCCCTTTACAATAATGTTCGTGAATTTCGCGCCGTTAGCGGCATTACCGACAAGAGCGCCTGTGCGGGTCGCGTTTGCCCCGGCTGTACCCGTGTAATACACCGACAGGTCGCGGATCACCGCGCCGCTGACACTGCCGAAAACGCCTGTATAAGCGGCATCGGCAAAGCCGCCATTAACAGTGATCGTATGACCAGTCCCATAAAATTTTCCGGCAAAGGGGGTCGAGTCATTTCCCACCGGGGTCCATGTTGAGTTAATAGTGATATTTTCGGTTACTATAAAGTTTTTCCCGCTTGAACCGTCGGCGACTAACGCCGTACTGAAATTGCCATTGTCAAGCAGCACCGTGTTGTTTTGATTTACATCCATGTCCGGTATGTTCCAGACGGAAATCTCCTGCGCCGCCCTGCCCGCCGCGCTGTACGCTTCCACGCGGATATTATAGCGAATAATATTGCCGACCGCCTGTCCATCCATCACGCCGGAAGAGTTTATTAAAGGAACCGTAAAATTGTTGCTCTTATTTCCCGTGCCGTTTATTAAAGTTTCAACGCCGTTTACATACACATACGCTCCGGTCATAGTCGTTGGGGTAGTCCAGCTTACCGTTACCGAGTTACCAGTATCGTTGCATGCCGCGCGTAAACTTGTAACCGGATTAGGTTCTCCTTCTATCCGTTGAATACGGAAGCCGGTCTCAATTGGGGGATTAGATTCGTTGCCCATCGTGTCGCGGAACTGTACCCAAACAGCGTATTCCGTATTTACCGCCAGATCGGAAATGTCCGTGGTAGACACATTCAGTACAACCCCGTTTTCTTCTACGTTAAGCCACCCTGAATCAATCACGTCCCCGACAAGAACGCGCCACTGCAGGACTTTGCGCTCGTCCATTGTCCATGGGCGGTTCCACGCCTGGCTTGCGGGAATGCCGCCCTGCGCTCCGTTGTCGTTTAGAAATGAAAGCCGGTTTAATGTCAGCGTCATGTCAGTGTTTTGCCTGAACGTATACAGTCCCGAAACTGCTGATACATGGCCGCTTATCACCGCTCCCACATCGCTCAGTCCCGGCGGCGCGTTGTCCATCACTACTGTTACATACAATCCCTGCGCTATAGCGTTATTCACTTCCAAATATTGAAATACGGCCTCTCCGTTTTCTTCATGCCATGGCAGTACAAGAAGCTGTATTATGCCGGATACTCTGGTTTTCAGTTCATGGCTAATGGTATACCAACCGCCTGACGGGTTTGTATTTGAATAGATGGTTTCAACGCTGCCGCTTGCGGAATAACCGCCCAAATCATAACCAAGCCGTTCTATAATGGTTATCCGATTCGGCACTGAGGGAGCGCCTTCCGGGACATTTATCACCGGAATGGCAAACCTTATTTGTACGCTTTTGTAATCGTCATTGGCGTAATTGAAACGCCGGTCTTTGAGGGGATTATTCCAGTCCCCGTCCTGAAACCAGTCTCCGTCATATCTTTTCGCCTGTATAGTCGCGGGACGGTAAGCCTTCTGCGCCTCGCTTGTGTCTGTTTGATAGCTTATTACCTGCGTCTCCGCCATTGAAACGCCGCCCTCTGTTTCAATCCCCGGTCCAACGCTTACGCTGATACTCAGCAGTTGAAGATGGGCGGAGGGGCGTTCCGCCGTGCTTTTGGGGCGAAGCTCGACATATTCTACAAGGCCTTTGACATCCGCTTCATATAACAATTCAAAATAATCCGTTATTCCGTCAGCGCCGCCGAAAAACTGCCCCCTCTGCCCACGCTCGTCGTCGGTCAGCATTATCGCGCTTACATGGATGTTATCCCGCAGCGCGTTCGCCTTTACAGGCATGGTAAACCAAATACTGACAATCTGGTCAAAAGGAAACGGAGCCTGAATGGAGTTAAGCGGCGGGTTCGTCTGCTGGGAAAGGCGGGGCCTGTTGCCGCACCATGGTACGAGCGTTACAGGGTCAATAGTGTCGATTTTTACCTTCGCGGTTCTAGCGCCGGTTTCGCTTATGCTTTCAGTTATCGTTACCCCGTCGCCGTTAAGGGCTAAACTTTCAACCTCGTTTGAACTTTTAGTCTTGTCCAGACTGGCATAATCGGTCGTTTTAAAGGCAAGCCACTTTTCAAAACCATAGCCGGAAAGCGGGGTAAACTCCACGCCAAACTCGTATCCCTTACGGGTGTCGCCGCACTTGCCTTCCCCGCTTTGAGGGCTGTTCCCCCATTCCGGCGGGAACGCCACAGTAACGGTCAGTTTAGGCGCGTTTGCCCAATCCACCTCATCGCTGATCTGTTTAAACAGGTCAACTTTAGTACCGGTAAACAAATCGCAAGCAATAAAATTGATAATTATTAACAAAAAACAAACGCTCATTATGTTATTATTTTGACTTTCTTTGAAGAATTTATATATTTTCATAATAATATAATAACGCGTTTTAGAAAAAATGTCAAAAAAAAGGAGTCTTTGTCACCTATCCCATCATGAAACCCACGCTAAGATAACGGACAAAAACTCCCTCTTCCCTCTTCTTTGTGTTTTTTGTGAAAACCTCTTCTCCCCTATTCGTGTTGGTTCGTGGTAAAATTCTTCGTGAGAACCCCGCGAACTACTCCGCTTTCTCCACCTGTTTAGTCTTTGGAATTACCAGGTTAAGAACAATGCCGACAACTGTGGCAAGGGCTACGCCTGAAAGCACAAAATGCAAATCTTTTGTAATATTAAAGGCAAGGCGTCCGCCGCCTATGCCGATTACTAAAATTACCGAATTAATCGTTAAATTTCGTTTGTCCTTAAAATCTACGCCGCTTTCTACAATTGTGCGCAAACCGCTTGACGCGATTATTCCAAAGAGAAGCATACAAATCCCGCCGAGAACAGGAGATGGAATTGTTTGAATTAACGCGCCTATTTTTGTAAAGAACGAAAGAAGTATCGCTATTACAGCCGCTCCTCCGATAACCCACACGGAGTAAACGCGGGTAATCGCCATAACGCCGATATTTTCTCCGTAAGTAGTGTTGGGAGGGCCGCCAAAAAGGGAAGCCCATGCCGTAGCAAGACCGTCTCCCAATAAAGTGCGGTGAAGTCCCGGGTTTTTATAAAAATCCTGACCGACAATTTTGCTTGTAACAAGCACGTCGCCCAAATGTTCGCAGATTGTGGCTAATGAAATAATTATAAATGTTAAAACAGGCACTAAACTGAATTTTGGAGCGTAGAAAGTGGGAAACCCAAACCATGGAGCGTCTTTTACAACCTGAAAATTAATAATTGCGTAAGCCGGAAAGATTAGTCCCATAACATATGTAAATAAATATCCCAAAACAAGGCCTATTAAAATCGGAATTGTGCTGAAAAACCCTTTCAGTATAACATTCGCAGCTATTATAGTTAACAATGTAAAAGCGGCTATTGACAGATATACAAGACTGTAATTCCCGTTTCCGTCATTCATTGCCATACCTATTGCCGTAGGGGCAAGACAGAGTCCGATTACTATGATAACGGAGCCGATAACGACGGGAGGAAGCGCCTTATCAAGCCATTTTGTTCCGACAAACCGGATAATAAACGAGACTAAAGCATAGAACAAACCTGCCGCAAACGCGCCGCCAAGGGCGTAAGGAATGCCGTATTGCGCGCTATGGCCAATAGCGATTAATGCCGGAATAAAAGCAAAGGAAGAGCCAAGAAAAGCCGGAACTTTCGCCCCCGTACAAAGAATGAAAATTAAAGTGCCGGTGCCAGCCGTAAATAACGCAGATGACGGCTGCAATCCTGTTAAAATAGGGACTAAAATAGTCGCTCCAAACATGGCAAAAACATGTTGTAGCGATAAGGGAATCCATCTTGCCAGATTAGGTTTATCCTGCGGACGCAGTATATCTTGATTTGTCATATTTTCCTCCGAAGACCCATTATATATTAAAAATTGATAATTGTATATAACAAAAACAAACTAATCAAACAGGGAGGGAGATGCGGCTTCTTTCCTGTTTGATTGACGTGGTTTTGACTGTTTTTCGGAAATAAATGAAATTCCGGAATTGATAAGTTTTTTCCATTGACATAACGTGTTTAACGCCTCAAGAGGGGTCATTTTATCAGGTTCTATCCCCTGTAACATCTTTTCAAACCTGTCATTATCAATATTTTTTTCTTCGTTAACCTTATTTTTGTTATGGTTAACGATATTCTTTCCAAAAGTATCGCTCAAATCGGCATCTCGTTGTTTTAAAAGCTTCATTATTTGTCCCGCCCTTTCAAGAACGTTCCGAGAAAGACCGGCAAGCATGGCGACAAACAAACCGTATGATTCTGCGGCGGGACCGTTTTTTAGTCTTCTTAAAAAGACAATTTTTTCCCCCTGTTCCAGAACTTCCATCGAATAGTTCGCAAGGCGCGGATGAGATAAAAGTGAAAGCTCGTGAAAATGAGTCGCAAAAAGAGTTCTGCATCCGACTTTATTAAGCAATTCCTCGCTTACCGCCCACGCGATTGACAGCCCGTCATTTGTGCCGGTTCCCCTGCCCACTTCGTCCATGATTACAAGGCTTTTTTCAGTAGCGGTATTCAAGATAAAAGCGGTTTCATTCATTTCTACAAGGAAGGTTGACTCTCCGCGAGCGAGGTTGTCACAGGCGCCTACCCTGCAATAAATACGGTCGCAAAGCCCTATTCGCGCCTGTGAAGCGGGCACAAAACTGCCGGTCTGCGCCATTATTGTTATAAGGGCTGCGGAGCGCAAATATGTTGATTTTCCCGCCATATTTGGGCCTGTTATCATAGCGAAGGATATTTCTGTTGAGGGCGTATTTAAAAGGATATCGTTCGGGATATATTCGCCGCGTCCAAGATGGGCTTCTACTACGGGGTGCCGCCCTTCATAAATTTCAAGGCAGGGGCTTTCATCAAGTACGGGGCGCGTCCAACCCCGTACAGAGGCCGCTTTTGCAAGAGACTGCGCAGAATCAATTTCCGCGAGGCGGCGCCCTGCTGCGGACAGAAGCTCAAGGCTTTTTTTTGCGTCTTCCCGTATTTCTAAAAAGAGTTTTTTTTCAATCTCGATTATTTTGTCAGAAGCGCCGTTAATTTCCGATTCAATTTCGGCAAGATGGTCTGTAGAATAACGCTCGCCGTCAGCCATTCCCTGCCGCCTTATAAAATGTTTTGGAACTTTATCAAGGCTGTTTTTCTTAACTTCAAAAAAATAGCCTATTAACCTGTTGTAACGGATTTTTAAGTTTGACATTCCCGTTCCTGTTTTTTCTTCTTCCAGATACTGTTCTAGAATCTGCCTGCTGTTGTCCCTCATTGAGCGCAAGTCGTCAAGCTGTTTATTAAAACCGTCTTTAATAAGGTTCCCTTCGTTAAGCAAGACCGAAGGCTCTTCAAGAATTCCCTTTTCAAGCAAATCCCTTATCTGTAACAAGCTGTCAAAGTTAATATTATTTTTACCGTCATCACTCTCAAAACAAATTTTGCCATCGTTTAAATCTTCGTTAAAAAGTTCAATTACTGAAAAAAATGAGGAAATCGCGTTTTTTATGGCAAGCATATCCCTAGCGTGGGCTTTATCCATCGCGAGCCTTGAACAGAGACGCTCAAGGTCGGGAGTTCTTCCCAAAATATCGCGTAACTTGCTAAGCCGCTCCTGTCTGCGGTACAAATTTTCTACCATGTCAAGGCGGCTGTTTGTTTTTTTCACGTCGCAAAGCGGGTGAAGAATACGCCTTTTTAAGAGTCTGCGCCCCATTGGACAGCGCGTTTCATCCATTACTTCCAAAAGCGAGAACCTTACGTCCCCGTCCCTTTGGTTGCATAAAAGCTCGAGATTTCTCTGGCTTGATTCGTCAATGCCCATATATTCGCTATCACGGTAAACTTTAATCGTCCTTATGTGCGGCAAAAGGCTTTTTGAAGTTGTTTCAAGATAGTCAAGTAACGCTCCTGCAGAAATAATTTCGCCTGAAGTTTCTTCCATGCCAAAACTTTTTAAGTTTGCAAGACCGAATTGTTTTTCAAGCCTTGTTTTTGCCTGCGCGGGATCAAAAAGCCAGTCCGCCCAGCGGTTTAAAACAATTGAAGGGCGGTCATAAACCGCCTGCGCCACTTCTTTGTTTTCTTCCAAAAGCGATTCCTGAACAAGCATTTCTTTTATCGACAGGCGCTCCAGTTCCTGGCGCAGTATTTCACCCCCGCTTGAAAAACAGGTTGAAAAAAAATCCCCCGTTGAAAGATCAATATAAGAAAAAGAAAGTCTGCGCGTAACGTCGCTTCCGCCTTTACCCTGTCCGCAGGAAGCAAGGCAGCAAAGGTAATTTGAGCTTCCTTTATCAAGAAAATCATCGTCAACAGTCGTTCCGGGAGTTATAATTTCTATAACTTCCCTTTCAATTACTTTTTGCTTTCCGGGCGCCGTCAGTTGTTCGCAAATAGCGATTTTTTTTCCAAGTTTTAACAGCCTCGCTATATACGTTCTCGCGGCGTGATACGGGACGCCGCACATTGGAAGCCCGTTACGGCTTGTTAGGGTAAGGTTTAATAAAGCAGAAACTTCTATGGCGTCTTGCGCGAACATTTCATAAAAATCGCCCAGCCTGAAGAATAGTATATTCCCTTCCTGTTGTTTTTTTATGCGCCTGTACTGTTCTAGCATGGGACTGGTTTTTAACTCGTCCATTTTCAGCTAACGTCTGTTTTTTGCTTGTAAATTTTGAATTAATTTATCAGTTATATCAATCATCGGGCTGAACCAGATAATGTTAGGATTGTTTTTCATGTTTAAAACCATTGTGTAGCCTTCACTCTCCGCGATATAGCGTATTTCATCATACACTTGTTTTAGGAACGCGTCAGATTGCATCAGCTTACTTCTTTGATCTTCAAGTTCCGCCGTTTTTACCTGATAGTATTCCTTTAAAAACTCGGAATTTCTGTAGATTAAGTTTTCCAGTCTAAGAACCTCAGCTTCGTTGTTAGCAACAACGGCATCGGCATGCCTTGATTTTAGGCTTTGAATATCCTTGGTTCTTTTATCAATCTCCGCCTGAATCTTGGCGCTTTTTTCTTCAAATTCCTTTACCGCCTTTGAATCACGTGAAATAACCGTATAAACACGCGGCAAATCCACAACCGCAAAACGGGTAATTTGCTGTCCAAAAACGCACGAAAGGCACAGTACGTTTAATGATAAAAATAAAATAACACGTTTAAACATAGACACTCCTAATATGGCTTAAATATTAATCTCCTAATATGATAATACGAAAGACATAACTATGTCCATACCCATCCATGCTTCATTGGGTTTTGAAGAGCCAAAAATAGCTCCCGGTTTCCATATAATATTTTCATTTTCCACTTGAAAACACTTGACTAAACTTATGCGGATTGGGAATTGCGGCAATGTAAACCGAAATCCGCCGCCATAACTGAACCGCATATTTTCAATTGTAAAATTGCTTTCGTCTTTAGAGTTCTTTCCAAAATAAAAGCCCTGTTCAGTTTCAATGCCGGCTGAGTCAAAGAAAAAATCAAACGCGAGAATTCCGTTAACAAGGGGGAATCTTAATTCTACCCAACTGTCTAGAAGCAAATATCCTTTGTTTCGGTACGCGCTGTTCCATCCTCTTCCGATAAACATGCCGTCTACGGCAAGCTTGTTTACGTCTTCAACCAAAAACAAGTCATATCGTCCCGGCTGCCAGAATATTGTTGACAGCCCGGCATGAAAGGCGAAGACGCTTTTAAAATTCCATTTTTCCGTGACGGGAAAATTAAATATTGTAAAATAATATTGCGCTTTTATGTCATTGCGTATATAATGCTCCCTTTCAAGATCAAGAATTCCGTAAAAACCCATTCTGTTGTACAGGTAATAGCCTTTAGACGGATCATAATAAATGTCGCGTTGATCAAGGGATAATGAAAACCACATTGAATTTTTTGGATTCCATTCGTTATTGCGTTCCCTAAGGGCGGGATCAAAAGGCCTGAACAATTCAGCGTCGTATGAGTTTTGAATTATACCAAAACGCATTCCTCCGTTTATGCCAAAAATACCCATAAAAGTAGTCCAACGGTAACCTGTTGAAAAGCCCAATGACAAATACCACTGTTCATATTCCATCAAGAAGTCCCTTGTTGGCGTTTTATTTTTATTTATGTAATCGCCATAAGAAGAAAAACCGTCGGGGAAAGCGAAATTAGTTTCATTGCCGTAAAAGAAAGGAGGCTGGTTATCCATTGTAGCGTATCTTTTTGAATAACTTGCCGATAAATCAGTTCCTAGCGAAAGAGGGAGGCCCATTACCCATCTATGCAAATAATTAACGGACAATGTGGTTGAATCAATAACGGATGAATTTAATTCAATTCCCAATTCATTGCCGCTTCCGGCGATATTGCGGTCATTCCATTTTAAAAGGCCGGATATGGGAAACGTATCGGGATCCGCGCTGCCTGAGAAAGTAAAGCCAAATTGAATTTCGGTAGTCGGCTGTTCTTCCACCGTAAAAACCAAGTCCATTAAATTTTCCGTGCTGCCTGGCAGAGTGTCAGGAATAATATTGGAAAAATATTGCAGGTTATAAAGATTGCGCATGGCTTCCATTATTTTTACTTTAGAAAAAATATCGCCGCTTTCCATGGGTATTTCCCTTAAAATTACGCTGGTTTTTGTTTTATTGTTTCCTATAATGACAATATTTTCGATATAAGCCCTGTCTCTTTCAACTATTGTTATGTGATAGGAAATAGTATTCGTCTGGTAATTACGGGACGGATTTCTGATTATTGAATTAAAAATATATCCGTTTTCATAATAAAGGTCGGCAACGCGCTGTAAATCCATTTCCAGCCTTGTCATGTTTACAATTTCGCCTTTTTTTGAAGTTACAAGCTTGTCCAACTGAGCCGTAGTAAAAATCACATTTCCTTCAAATGTTACGCCGCCAAATCTGAATTCAGCGCCTTCCTCTATCATAAAGGTAAGAATTAAGTTAGTGCCTTTATCATTTCCAACTACGGTTCGGGTAACGTCCCTTACAGCCATCTCTATGTATCCGCGCTCATGATAATACTTTGTAACTGCCTCCCTGTCCGCAAGCAGTTTTGACTCCTGAAAAGCGCCGTCATTTAAAAGGGATTTTGCTTTTAACGACAACTGCCCTCTTAACGTGTTACTTGGAAATCTGGTATTGCCTTGAAATTCAATCTTTGTTATTGAAATTTTTTCATTTTCCGTTATTTGAAAAACAAGCAAAATGGATGAATCGCCCGATTGGGTTTGTGAAGAGGTGACGCTTACATTTGGATAGCCTTTTTCTATGTATTTATTTTTAATCGCCTCAATATCAGTCCTGACTTTAGCCTGATTAAAGACATCGCCTGTTTTTATTGTAATTACGTCATTCAATTCGGCGCGCCGCAGTCCCGAATTCCCGGTAAAATTAATGCGCCCAACAACAGGCCGTTCAACTACCGTAAACTTTAAAATTACTTCGCTCCCTGCGGCGTTATAGCGCAGAATGCCAGGTTCCAATCTTTCAAAATATTCAAGGGCGTATAATTTTCCCTGTATTTCCAGAAATACGTTATTGCTAAAAACACGTCCTTTGTAGGGGTTCATAAGCGCGTCAAGTTCCGATTGCTGTATGTTTCTTAAACCGCTAAAAACTATTTCCCTTATCGGTTTGCCCTGATACCATTCATCAGACGATTGTCCGTCTGCTTCTTGAGAATACCCTAAAACTGCCATAGTGAACAAAAGTAAAGCAAATACTCTAAATCTCATCAAAACTCCTAAAATGACTTACTCCAACTTAGAGTAATTGAATTACCCACCATCAAGTTTTCCGGACGATAGTGGTAAAGATCCGGGGAAAAATCCCATCGTATATTAACAAAAGGACTCTGCAATTCTATTCCAAAATCAGGTTCCAGCCTTAAGCCGCCAAGTATTTTGTCATTTTCATCGTATTTCATCGTAACCATACCCTGAAAAAACATATCCTGGCCTATATACTTACCTATAAAAACAGTCGTATTATCGAAATAGTTACCTACTTTGTTGCTCCTGGTGGTCCTGTCTGTAAAGTCCTGCCCCGAGTTTTGTCCCAGCCCCATACCCATAGCTCCCGTTACAAGCGCATTTTGAAAAAAACGCGTTCTGACGCTGAACACATCCATCCTTAAGAAATTCCTCGCGAACCTTTCAGCTTGCCGTAAAAAAACAATTTGACCAAAAACATCCGAACTTGCAAGTAATTGCGTCACAAGATCGGCCCCTGAACTCCATAAAAAACGTTGAGCCAGTTCAGCGTTTTCTTCCCCTTGGATATTGTTGAAATTCTGCCCTAAAATAGAATAAATTTCAAGCTGCGTCATGCCCGGACTTGCTTCAAAACGCGGTTCAAAACTAAATAAAGGCTGATTTTCTATAACCATTGTTATTGTCACGGGTCCCGTATCGGATCTGTCGCGTATTTCAGCCCTTGCGCTTATTCTAGGTTCAAATTTGCTTTCATTTTCCCTAAGGATCATGCTTCCCTGCCGGATAAAGAAACTCCGATCAAAGTAATACAGTTCGCCCGAACGAATTTTTATATTGCTGTTCAATGAATACTGGGCCGTCTGCGTATCTGAAGTAATATTAATAACAGTCCCCATTTCCGGAGTCGCCCTTAAAATCGGGTTTGATGTCGGCCATATAAATTCCACTTTTGATCCTGCGGTTACTTTTAAATCTACAACGGTATTAAAATCATTTTCAGTTTTCTCTTTCTCCATATTTGCCGTAAGCTCGTCCATATTAATGCTTAGATCCGCCTCATTGGTAAAAAGCTCGCCTTTTAATTCCATTAATTTATTCGCAAGACCTATGTCCATATTAAGCTTTCCTGAAGCGCTTCCATTTGCGATAAAACCCATTATGTTAACGCCGTATGGAAAAGGAGTTTCATGCGGAATTGAAATGTTAAGACCGATGTTTGCAGGAATCCAATTTTCAAAATTAAACCAGCCGCTTACCGTCCCGTTTCCGCTTCCTGATAATATCGCTACGGGGCCAAAAGTCATTTCATATCCTTCGGCAAGAACGTCAAAAGGCGCGACCCTAATATCTTCCGCTATAAAGTTTGGAGCTTTAAAACGCATGCTTTCGGCTTTGGCGGTGCCATGAAATTCAGGATTCCAAAAGGGGCCTGTAAAATCAGCTTTTCCCGTAATATAACCGCCTGTAATAAGAAAATCATTATTGGCGGAAAAAATGTTGAATAACATCGGCATGTCAATATAAAAATAATTTGTTTTAGCGTCCAGAATTCCGTTTTTATACGTCCCCACGACATTGCCGCGAATAAACATTGGAGCCGATAATCCCAAGAAAAACATTCCATTGGCGTCCATTTCAAGCCTCATCATATCTCTTGGACCGCCTTTAACTGAAACAACCCCATTGTTAACTGAATATTCAATTTTAAATTCTTCGTTATTAATTCCTCCATAAGTAAAATTTTCAGCCGTCAGTTTTCCGTTGAAATGTTTTAAAATTTGCTCCAAATCCAGCCATGAATTTATTTTGGCGAAATCCGCGTCAATATTAATATTTCCTTCCACTTTTTTTTCAAGAAAAACGCCGTTAATATCCGCTTTAGCGTTTACGGCTCCTTCCGCTATGTTAAAATTTAATTTAGGCATATTAGTTTTTAATTGCGCATAATCCAGTTTTAAATCGCTTACAAACAATTCATTATTGTTAAAATTAACATTAACGGCTGCGTAAACGGCGTTACCGTTTATTCTTGTGCGTAATGAAGAAAGATTAATTTTAGCGTTAAATAAATCAATGGAATTCCACGAGACCTCGGCCTCAGCGCTTGCGATTACGGGATAATTTAATTTTAAAAAACGGTTAATATGCATTTCAGAAACTGAAACATTGACGTCAAAATTGTCTTTTTTATACTTTCCGTCAACGTAATAATATTCGCCAGTTTCACGCCCGTCCGTTATATTTAATATAAGATTACAATATGAAAAATCTGCATCCCAGAAAAGATTCGCGCTTCCCAAAAGCATGCCTACATCGTCCGTATAAAATATATCCCTGAAACTTGCGCCATCTTGATCCGCCAAACCTGAAATCTTAAAAAAGTCCGCATCATCAGTTGAAGACGCATAACGGGCGGAAAAATGCTCCACGTCAAGATGCCAAAAATCATAAGAGTTATAACGTAAAGAAAGGTAAAAATTAAGGTAAACGGTCTGTGAATCTGCCAAAATTGGATAATTTATGCCTTCAATATAGCCTGATAAAGCCCCATTATTTGAAATGTTTCCATATCCATGAAATCCGTTTTGATCGTTTATAATCAATGTAGTCCTGTCCAATATTTGCCCTTCTATATTCCACACGAGATCCTTAAAACCCGCGTTTAATGTAAACGTCAAATCCATCGTATTTGAAAAATTAATGTTAGATGAAAAATTTAATTCGTTTTCATCCTGTTCATCCTTAAATAAAATCCCTTCACTTAACGTAATTTGACGGTCAGTGCCTGATAACGACAACAAGCCGTTTGTTTTTCCAATATAAAAAGCGATACTCGGAGCGTTATATACGATATTGTTAAAATCAGTAGTAAAGAAAATATCAGTCTTTATTGACGATTCTTTTAATATTTCCCTTGTTGCGGCGGGAACGCTTAATTTTTCTGAAAACGGGCGAAAAACTTCCGTTATTGAAAATAGGGATAGCGAATCAATGGAAAGGGACGCTTCTATTTCTCCCGGATTTCCATTAAATACGGCATCTAGGTAAACTGAGCCTCCTTCAATAAAAAAGCCGGAAACATTGACGCCAATTTCCTTTTTTGCGGGAGACAAAATAATCGAAAAATCGTTAATAACGGTTTGTGCGATTTTTACTTCGTCGCTTGAAATAAGCATGCCGTCTTCATGGTTTGATATGCTGAACCCGGCGTTTATTTTTTCATATCCAGTTAAGCTGAAACCGTCAAAATACGCCGTCCCCTGCGAAACAAGCGGGGCAAATTCAAAATTGCCTGAAATTCCCAAACTGCCTGAAAATATGTCTTTTTTGGGATTTACAGACGAGATAAAAAAATCATTTACAATGATTTCTTTTTCATTTCCGTAAACGTCAATAATAAAGGAATCTTTGTTAAGAGGCGATACGTTGTTTTCGCCCCCTTTAAAATTTACATTATAATCAAAAAAACCATTTTCATAAACAAATGACGAATTTCCCGTTATCTGCACAAAAAGCAAATCAGAAGCGTTCTTTAAGTATTCTGAAAAATTAATCATGTTTTCAAAATTAAAGTCATCAAGCTTTATTCCGGCGTGAATGCCGCCTGACTCGGTATTGAAGTTAAAATAATAATTATTAAGCCCGTTTTCCGTTTGTGATTTTACATTTAACATTCGGTTATCATAAGAAAGATCGGTTTTAAAAGGAAGCATATTAAAGAGTTTTCTTTGAGCGCCGCTGTTATTCGAAAGAAGCTTGAAAAAAGAAGATGTTTTTTTTGCCTCATCCTGTTCCGAGCAATTCAAATAAAAAACTGAAAGTTCAGCGTTTCCCCTATCCAAATTCTTGGAACATATTCCGCTAATCCCTGAATCCGCCCCTAAAATAATTATTTTGTCAAAAAGGCCGGTATTTTTAAATTCCGCGTAAAATCTCGCGAAAAACGTTATCTCTCCATCGTTTTCTTTTATATTAAGATTCATGTTTTCTATTTTATAAGAAGTCTTTTGGTCCGTTAAATTAAAATTTAAATGCCTGATTTGATAATTGGCGTTAAGCGGCAGGAATTCCGTTATTTGCTGAAAATTAAATTCATCGCCGTTCTTTCTGTTCTCATTTAATGATTTAATAAAATCCAATACTTCCGCGTCATCAGCCGTATCAATGCTAAGTTCAGGTCCGTCAATTTGAACGGTATGTATAAATGTTTTTTTATGCAGCAATAATTCCATTATTGAATAATGAATTTTTATCTGTGATACCGAGAAAAAAAGCTTTTCACCCCTGAAAAAACTTAAATTATTAATATTAAATGAGCCAAAAATTGATGGACGGATTGAAGAATAACGGACGGTAAAACCGGTAAAATCCTCTAATTTTTCGATTAAACTCCCTTTAATTTTTATCATTTCCCGGCCAAAAGCGTATTGTACAGGTTTCATAACAAAAGCAGATATGGTTATTAACCACAAAAAAATGAGAATTTTTACATATATCGAACCGGGAAGCGTCTTTTTCCCATCCTTTACGATAAATATTGACATTATTTTACTATATTATAACACATTATACGCCTAAAAGTATCACTTTTTGATGAATTCTTGTAAATTTCTACCACGAACCACACGAACTGTACCTTCGGTACATGCACGAACAACGACAAGATGTGTGCTAAAAGTTCGTGAAAGTACCGGGGTACTAAATTAAAGTATTAGGTTCGTGTGGTTCGTGGTAAAATTCTTAATGACATTTTTTTTTTCTTATGATAATTTGTCTTGTATGGATATTATTCCTAATTTTGTCGTTTTTGAAGGCTGTGATGGGAGTGGGACTACAACCCAGTTGGCAATGTTGACAGAACGCCTAAAAAATATTGAAAAACCGGTATTTTTTCCCACTTTTGAGCCTACGGATGGACAAATAGGCAAATTAATACGCTCAGCGTTAAAAAAGGAATTGATTTTAAAGCCTCAAACTCTCGCCATGCTCTTTGCGGCGGATCGTAATGAACATTTATACGCCCAGGATGGCATTTTAGCCCATGTAAATCGCGGAGAATTGGTTGTAAGTGACAGATTTGTGTTGTCTTCCCTTGTTTATCAGGGAATTGAATGTGGCGATGAATTGCCAACCGCCCTTAATTCGAGCTTCCCTGCACCGGAAATAACGATTTTTTTTGACATAGACCCGAAAATAGCCATAAACAGAATGAGCAAGCGCGGTTCTTTGGAAATATACGAATATCTTGAATTTCAAGAAAAAGTGCGCCTTAAATACAAATCCGCTCTTGCTCAATATTCTAAAAACGGCGCAAGGGTGGAAATACTCGACGCTTCAAAAACCGCCGAGGAAGTCGCCGAACAGGTATGGAGCATACTCTCCGTATTGCCGATATTCAATGTATAGTGAAAACGATCTTTAAAATAACAGCCGTCCTCGTTTTGCTTGCCGCCGCTATTCCCGTAAACGGATATTTTGTCACTTACAAGGAACAGTATTACAGGCTTTTCCATTTGCATTATATCCAATATCCCGACGACAGCATGGAAAATATCTACTGGCTTGAACAGGCGGTAAAAGCCGAATTTGCCAATCCGTTATTCGCTCTTGCCCTAATAGAAAATGAAACCCAATGGGAAAAATACCGTTATCTTTTTTCAATGCACATAAACATAAAACTGATAGAACAATATCTGTTATTGGGCAACAAATGGAACAAACGCAAAGCCTATTTTTACAACGCCCCATGGAGGGATCAAAACCTTGAAAGCCTTGAAACTGCGGAGACCTGTTACCGCGCCGCCCTTTATTATTGGGATGAAGCCCTTGCGTGGTGGAAAAAAGCCAATGACAGAAAGTTCAGATGGATTGACCTTCCTAAAGTGCAATTTTGGCAGGACGAGGCGTTCAGGATAGAAAACGGCACGTTGAACTACGCAAGGACAATTAACCGCGAACTTGAGTCCCTGCAAAAAGTGCGCGAGAAATTTAAGGCGATGGAAAAATATTACACAATACAGGATTCGTTGCAATAAAAACTTTTACCGCTCTGAATCACTTCCCCCTAAGAAGATTGTATTCCACTTTTGCCCTAAAATCGGCAAGGGCTTTGGTTTTTGGTTTTTTTTCCCATAAAAAAGCGTTTAACTCTTCATTGAAATAACTTTGAATGTCCCCATCGTATCCCGTAGTAAGTTTGCCGTTAACATTCTGCGCCATTTGCGCGAATTCAATATAATGATTCTGGTTTTTCAGGAAAGGTTCCTTAAAGTCCCCGCTGATATTGTTGACGACGTTAATATCGCATACCAGATCACCTGTAGTTTTGGCCCACCCTTCAAGGAAATTATCATCGGTAGTTAAATAGCGGATTAAATCCTTTGCCGCCTCAGGGTTTGGGGTATCACTCCACGCGGCAAGCCATGTGCCGCCCCAGCGGTATGTTAACGGGCCGGGGATCATTGCCCAATCGCCTTTTGTTTTTGAAGCATTGTGCTTGAGAACATAGTGCAGTCCCCATGTGGGAAGGAAGTAAGAGAATATTTCCGTTCGTTTCCCGTCCCACCTTTTAAATTCACCCCTCATGCCGGCAAACCATTTATCTGTCCATGACCATCCCTCACCTTCGGTATAATGGTTATCGAGCATCGTTTTACAAAAATCCATATATTGTTCAATAGCCGGATCAATAACCAGTTTACGGTCTACAACCCAGGGACTTTTTCTGTTGTAGAGGAAAGGATAGTAAAGACTGTCAAAACAGGGAACCACAAAGCAGGTATCTTTTGATTTATCCTTGAGCAGCTGCGCCGTTTCGAGGAATTTGTCCATATTGGCAAAATAAGCCTGTACTGCCTTGGGATCGTCCGTTCCCAGATATTTTTTGGCAAGACTGCGGCGGTAGAACATGGCTCCGGGGGTTGCCTGCCATGATAATCCATATACCCTGCCGTTATACGATCCTACTTCCACCGGATATGCCATTAGTTTATCGCGGTTGGCTTCATAAATGTCGGTAAAGTCCAACAAAAAGCCCGACTCTACATATTTGCGGACAAAGGCGTCTTCCAAAGCAAAAACATCAGGCGCACCTTTGCCGGAAAAAAGAGCCTTGTCCAACTTATTTTGGAATTGCTCTGTTACGGTTTCGGATATTGTAACATTTACCCCTTTATATGGGGGGTTGTAATAATTGCTTTTTATCATCTTTCCCAATTCATCGGTGAATGTCCATAAAGTTAATTTGACGGAAGAGTTGGCATTGGTACTGACAGGCGTTGTTGTTGAAGTCGTTGTAGCGGCAGACGTTGCAGTAGATGGCGTTACTGCGGCAGGTTTTGCAACAGAAGGTTTGCTGTTCACTGTTTCCGTCAATGCCATTATGCGTTTATCCCGCGTCACGTCAACATTCTGCATTCCCAGTATTTGGGAAGTCTCTACCGATATTGCCTTAATGCGCAGACGGTAGGTATTGCCGACTGCCAACACCGCTCCAGAAATTAAAATTTGCGCTCCCAGTTTTTTTCCAATAGATAACGCCGTTTCATCGCTTACTTCGCCCGACAATTGAAAATCCATTTCTTTGCTTATTTTATCCAAATTGGCGCGGTCAACAACAGTTAAGGCATTATCGTTGACGATATAGCCGATTAATTCCTCATTGACGTAATCAGACAATTTAGGCCAGTCTGAAGTGAAATTTAACACGGCAACTCTGGATTTTGGCGGTATCTTCCCATTCAAATAAAAAATTGAATTGTTTAACGCCGAATCAATTGTATAAGAAGTCTGCGCAAAAGCGAATACCGAAATAAAAAGTGCAAGAATACAAAAACACGCTGTCTTTTTCATTGTTAATCTCCCTACAAATAATAAAATAACACAAAATATACATCATGTCAATTAAAACGCAATACTGTATATCTATGTTCAATTCGCCTTTCACTGCCAAAGTAACTTATCGCCAATTCCCGCACTTCACGCCTTTGTTCGTGTGGTTCGTGGTAAAAAATTCTTAAAACAATTCGCCTTGTTTCGGAGCGGATTGTTTTTTAGGTTCAGATAACAAGGCAAGAAATTGCTCTTCGCCGATAATGGGGATTCCCAGTTCCAGCGCTTTTTTGTTTTTTGAAGAGCCTGAGGCGGGATCATTGGTAACAAGGTAGGAAAGCCCCTTAACTACCGAGGACTTTGACTGCGCGCCCAGCGATTTTATTTTCTCTTCCGCCTCTCCCCTTTTCATAGACTTTAATTCTCCCGTAAAACAGAAAGATAAACCGCGCAGGGGCTGTGATTCTTCTGATGGCGGAGACGCTATCGTTATAATTCCGGTCTTTAAAACTGAGTCAATTTCGTCTGCACATTCTTTTAAACCCTCTACAATTACAGAGGCGGTTATTTCTCCAAGACCGTAAACGGAGGCAAGGTCTGCCACGGACGCCGCGCGAAGTTTTTTCAGAGTGTCAAAACCGGCGGCGGCGGTTTTTTCCATTGTGGTTTCGGCGACTCCTTCAAAGTCAAAACCGGCGATAAAGACGGCAAGGGATAATTCGCGTTTTGTTTGTATGTGGCGGATTACTTTCGCCGCTGACAGTTCTCCCA